>JACQPC010000055.1 GCA_016207695.1 Candidatus Doudnabacteria bacterium
AGCCTGGAGACATAATGCACATCCCCAGTACGGCTTTCCGGCAAATCGTGGACCAAAGCCATTTTGAGAATCTTTTCGTAATTGGTCACCCCCTCATATTTGGCAATAATTAAACTCAACCACATCACACGATAGGTATGTTCTGTGGTTGAGGCAAACTCCGGGGACAACATCTGCACCCAGGTTCGGTTAACGAACCTAAATGCGCCTATTTCGTATAAAAGCTCTAAATCACGCTTGAGGCTCATTGGTCTGTGGTATTTCCTGTGGTACGGACTTAATTTCCTTTAAATTCTTATATAACATGACTTCATAGATCACAAAAAGGGGGCCTAAAAACAAGCTCAAAATCCCGGTAACAATGTCATTTACCACGGGGTTTTGCTTAAATATTATCGTCAATGGGATATAGATAGCGCCAAAAATTATCGCGGCCGCAAAAAGCCGAGAAAAAACTTGGCCAAAAAATCCTTTTACCAACTCACGACTTGATTTAAGAGCCTCCCAGCCTCGGAGCTTCTCATCCAAAAGAATAATTGGGGCAAATGCATACCAGATCGAGAAAATTATTCCAGGAATTATTAAAAGAATAATTCCGGCAATCACGATCAAGCCCACCATAAAACTTATGAACAACACAGCGCCAATCTTGTCTACAGTGGAGGAAAAAAGATTTCCCAATGATTGACCTGGTGTAAGTGCCTCACTTAACAAGGCCAACTCTCCCCACAAGCTAATAAAAACCACGATAATCGCGCCAACTAGAAATCCGACTCCGGTCCACGGTGTTAATGGCGCATCAGTTTCAGCACTTGGAAAAGACCTTGACGCCAAACTAGGAATTACACTAACTACTGTAAGCAGCAAAGCAATGACAAAAAAGGTTTTGAAATTGGCCTTAAATAATTCCCAAGACTGCTTGATCAACTCGCCCACTGGCAGAAGTTTTTGATTCATATTTTTGGAGCAGGATACCGGAATCGAACCGGCACCTCAACCTTGGGAAGGTTGCATACTACCACTATACTAATCCTGCCAAAGGTTATGTAATTATAGCTTTTAACGTATAATTTGCCAAACGCGAACATTTGCAGTCTGGCTTGCCAGCCATTCGACAAAACCAGAACTCTCAATAAGGATGTGCTTGGCGTGCCATTTGGTAACCCCGTCAACTTCCGCAGTTTCAACAGGATAGATAATGTGATAGCCCAGGCGGCTGACAACAATTTGATCAAACACTTGCCCCTGCGGGGCAGAAATAATTTTGTTTTCTAACTCCGGCAAAATGTCCCCACGCTCAAAAAATCCCATATCGCCGCCGAACTGGCCTGTTATTTTATCATCACTCTCCGCCTTGGCGATACTCTCAAAATCCGTGCCGTTTTTTATGCGCCTTAAAATGTCATCTGCCTTGTTTGAGTTGCGGTCAGAATAATATTTCACAGCAAGCTGAGCCTTAATCGCCGAAGACAAAACCACAAGACGGTCAAAATCCCATTTAATGTCGTTAAGCTCTTCTTGCTTGTGTTTGGTCAAAAAAACTTTCTCTTGCGATTGCTGGACAGCTGCGGGAAAAACGCCAAGATTTTTTGCTAGTGCTTGGGCTTTTAATTGCGCAATCAGCTGATTTCTTGCTGCTGCGAAACCAATATTTGGATCAAGACCAAAAGCTATCGCTTGATGCTGATTATGGTCATAGATTGAAACCATTGTGTTGCCGACAAAAAAAGCTGGGTAGATTTTTTTGAAAAAGACGCTTACCGGATCAGCAGAAGCCGTGCCATAAGCTAAAAATAACGATAATAATATAACAGTAACGATCACAATAACAACCAAAACTAGTTTTGGAAGAAATAATTTATCCATTTTCTGGGATTAGAAATTTTTTCAGTATTTGATTGCGCCGAATCCAAGTCTTCGATCTTAGGCAGGACCACGACGTGCTCACCTTCTTTTTTTAGATTAAGCTGTTCCCTGGCTTGTCGCTCTTTATAAGTGTCAGTCTTAAGATAGTTAATTAGTTCGGCCAACTCGGCATTTTCCTTGCTGATTTTATCGGACTGCTCTTGCAATTTATCAATTTCGCTTTCGACATCACTTTTCTGCGACATTAACTTGATCGCAATCACTAAAACAAAAATCAATCCTAGGATCAAAACAGCTGTGCCAATCTTTGACTGCAAAAAATCCTGAACGCTCATAGATATAGCAAAGGAATTAACGTAAATAGTATCATGCCAAGAATCATGACAACCGCGATTACAATCCAGATTTTTTGCAGTTTTTTTCGGTCTCTCATTTCTTTAATATCGCCAAAAATGCTTCTTGTGGAATGTCGACTGACCCGATTCTTTTAAGGCGTTTCTTGCCCTTCTTCTGCCTTTCCAAAAGCTTCATCTTTCTGGTCACATCCCCGCCATACAGCCCTTTGGTCACATCTTTTCGCATAGCCGGAATGGTTTCGCGGGCGATAATTTTGCCGCCAATCGCGGCTTGCACCGCGATTTCAAACTGCTGCCTAGGAATGAGGCTTTTAAGTTTTTCGGCCAAGGCCCGACCTTCTTTTTCCGCTGCTTCGCGGGCAACAATCATTGACAGTGCGTCAACTTTTTCTCCGGCAACTAGGATATCGAGCTTTACCAAATCTGCCGCGAGAAAATCTATAAGCTCATAGTTCAGCGAGGCATATCCAGAAGAGATGCTCTTAATCTTATCATAAAAATCAATAATGATGTTGGCAAGCGGCAATTCGGCCTTAATCAACACGCGATCATTGCTTAGGTAGTCCATGTTTTTATATAAGCCTCGCCGGCTGGTGACAAGTTCCATGATCCCTCCAATATATTTTTGCGGAACCAAAATCTCCACCATGACCCACGGCTCCTCAATTGAATCGAATCTCGAAGGATCCGGCAATTCTGCCGGCGTATGAATGATACTAACTTTACCATCTTTCATTTTGACTCTATATTCCACAGAAGGCGCTGTCAGCACTAAATTCAGCCCATACTCGCGCGAAAGCCGCTCCTGGACAATATCCATATGCAAAAGCCCTAAAAAGCCTGTGCGGAAGCCAAACCCGAGCGCTGGGATATTTTCAGGCTCAAACTCCAAAGCCGCATCATTTAACTTTAGTTTTTCAATCGCATCCCGCAGGATCGGATAGTCGTCTCCCGAAGTCGGAAAAATACTGGCATAAACCATTGGTTTAATTTGTTTATAACCGGGTAGTGGCTCTACTGCAATACGTGACAGTATTACAGTATCGCCGACTCGGGCTTTTCGGACATCTCGCAAACCTGTAACTATATAGCCTACCTCGCCGGTTTGTAAATCTTTAGCGGGAAAAAACTTAGGCTTGAAAAATCCAACTTCCAAGGCTTCGGCCGCAGTCTTCGTTCTGAGCATCTCGATTTTACCTCCCTTTGAGATAAATCCATCAACAACCCGGACAAACACCACTACTCCGCGGTGCTGATCATATGTTGAATCAAAAATCAGGGCTCTTAAAGGCTCAACGGATGAGCCGTTGGGGGGCGGAATCTTTTGCACGACCGTTTCCAGGATTTTTTCCACTCCTTCGCCGGTTTTTCCGGAGGCAAACAAAATTTCATCACGGTTAAATCCGAAGGCCTTAATCATCTCATCAGCGGTCTTCTCCCGGTCCGAATTTGGAAGATCAATCTTATTCACCACCGGAATAATTTTAAGATTATGCTGCTGCGCCAGGTGCACATTGGCCAAAGTCTGCGCCTCAATTCCTTGCGTGGAGTCAACAACTAAAATTGCTCCCTCACATGCCGCGAGTGAGCGGCTTACCTCGTAGGTAAAATCAACATGCCCAGGGGTATCTATCAAATTAAGAATATAGCCTTGCCATTCCATTCGAACCGGCTGCAACTTAATAGTAATCCCGCGCTCGCGCTCCAGATCCATGGTATCCAAAAGCTGTTCCTTCATTTGCCGCTTTTCTACCGTGCCAGTCAATTCCAAAAACCGATCAGCCAGCGTGGATTTGCCGTGATCAATGTGCGCGATAATGCAGAAGTTTCGAATTTTGTCTTGCACGTTTAGCTCCAAATATCCCACAAAATGTTAAATGGCCGGATAAACTTGCTTCCAAGGCCTCGCAAAAGTTTAACTAAATTGCGAACTTCCGGCAAGTTGAGCACGAAACCGCTTGCGAGGAACACTGCAATCCCCGCAATCCCCGCTCCTGCTGTTTGAATCAATATTCCCAAATATGTCCGCATATTGACAAGGGGTGCTATGACTGATAATGAAGCGTATGCGGCGGCCGCAGCAATAATAGCAGCGATAATAATTTTGAGGCTTGCTATAATCAAATACTCGTCATGCAGATCACCGAGCTTGCGATGCAGCTCCACAGTCAGCAAGACCAAATTGACAATGGTCGCGATGGAAAACGCCATGGCCATGCCTGGCACTCCAAATCGCCCGACCAAAAAATATGCGGCAACGATATTTAGAATGATCGTGATAAGCCCGATGATCACCGGAATTTGAGTGTTGTGCCGAGCATAAAACGCCCTCGAAAAAAGCGGAATTAAAGCCTGGGCAAAAAGTGAGATTGAGAATAAGCCCACGGTTAAAGAAACTAGTTTGGTATCAGCAAAAGTGAAATTGGTATTCTGACCTATGCCCAAAATCAAACGGACAATCTGGGCGCGCATAATTAGCATTAGGGTTGAGAGGGGGATCATAAAAAATAAAATCTGGACTGTGGTGTGCGCAATAACATCTTTGAAAGCTCTTTCGTCATTCTTATTAAATAGATCGGATAATAAAGGAAACACGGCTATGGCAATCGAAATCGCAAAGATGCTTAAGAAAACCGACTGTAAATTGTTGGCATAATAAAACGCAGATAGCGAGCCAGTTGCTAGGTATGAGCCGAAGAAAGTGGCAACCAATAAAGTCACCTGGCCTGTTCCCATAGAAAAAACCCTGGGCCAATAAAGCCGCCAAAATTTTATAAAACCCGGGTGCATGTAATTTAGGATTGGATGATAATGAAATCCCAAGGAAAAAAGCTGCGGCAATTGCACGGCAAAATGCAAGAAAGCCCCGATCACAACGCCTAAAGCCAGACCGGGAGCGCCCATTATAGGATAGAGCCACACAGCGCCTAAAATTATTGAAAGATTATAAACCACCGGAGCTACGGAAACCAAGGCAAATCTTTTATAAGTATTCAACATGCTGGAAACAATTGACGAGAGAGTAAGAAAGACCGGGGAGGCCAAAAAAACCATGGTAAAAACCTTGGTCAATTCCCTTGATTCGCCCCTTAATCCTGGCGCTATAATCGTGATTAGCTGATCAAGAAAAATAAGGGCTACTGCGCACAAGGCCAAAATGCCGATCAGAGTGGCATTTAGAATGCTGGAGGCGAGCTTGTCCGCCTCCTCCCTGTCTTTCATCAGATACTGCGAAAAAATCGGTATGAACGCCACGGAAAAAGTTCCCAGAATCAGCAGATTAAAAATAAAATCCGGTACCCGAAAAGCGGCAAAATAGGCGTCAATCACGACTGATGTCCCAAAATTGTGGGAGAAGATGGCGTCACGCGCCAACCCCAAAATCTTAGCCAAAAGAGAAAAAACCGCGATAATCACGGTTGCCTTGCCAACGTAATGATTTTCGGCTTTAACGCTCATTATTATTGTTTCTCCAAAACCACGGACCAAAAGTCGTCGGTTAAGCTCTCAGAGTGAAACTCGATTTTTCCCTCAAAAAGCCGGGGGCCGGAGGATAACCAAACTGGCGTAAATCCGCTTGCATTAAACTCGGAAGAAAACTTAATCGGTTTTGCGGCTGGCTGCTTTTGAAACAGAAAACTGTATGATATTCCCGCCCGGAACGGCAGAGTATAGGTTAGCTTTACGGTTTTGGCGCTATTCGGAGGCAGATTCAACCAGAATGCAAATTGCGTTTTGTCAGCCTCAACTCCGTTATCAAGCGCTGCCAAATCCGGATCAGTGATAAATCCTGAAGCTTGGGATTTGCGGATCGGTAAATCATCATTGCCGGCTATCGACAACAATGTGCTATTTTTGGGAACCAGCACGCGGACAAAAGCCTTATTGGTTTCATTTGTCGGATTGCTGCGGGTAAGGGTGAAAGTATTGATGATTGCTCCGTCCGCTGATAAGTTTGACTCAAGCATTGCTTCCTGCTCTATCTCTAAATCAGTTTTGGTCCCTGATACGTTGGAATTAATAATGCTTAAGAAATCCTTGTCCGTAGATAAAATCCTGCCGTCAAACTCCGAAGGATAAATTATGATTTGCCGTCTGGCTAAGTTTCTCTGCAAAAGATTAAGCATTTCAAGCCATGAACCGGGATCAAGATCAATTAGTTTGTTTAACAATACCGGGGCGAGGTCATCCAAAAATTTCTTTGGTTCATTAAGCTTTCGGTCAAATTCGATTGATGTTTTTCGCTGAACCACTTCCTGAAAGTTTTGGTCAGTAAGAATTACGCCATACTGCGGCATAGCCACCGGACCTGTCATTCGCAAAATATCCTCAAAAACAATCGGCGTTAACGAAATCACGCCATCCACCGTCTGACTCCCTTTTTCAAACAAATACATCATCTTGCGCGCCGAAGTCGGAAAATCCGCAAACCAATTGGCGTCCCTAAGTCCCCACTTTACAATATCCGGCTGCATAGCTCCGGGTGCTGCGAGATTTAAAGTTAAACTGCCGTCGAAATCATAAACGCTCCGGATGTTAAGCTTCTCAATTTGACCGCCATCAACTTTCAATACGCCATAGCTGCCAATAAATCCGCCGTTGGCTCTGGCTTCATCTAGATTTTGAAAAATCAAAAGATAGTCTTTTGATCCTGATCCGAACAAGGACAAATAAAGATCCTCAAGGCTTATCAACTGTTTGACTAAAAGTTGAAGCTTTTTGGTTTCCGTTTTGGCCGTTTGGACATTTTCCGCAAATTCAGGCGGAATATCGGCTGCCTTCTCCAAACTCTCCAGCGCTTCAGCGGTTAAATTATAAACTTCTGACAATTGCTTGCGGTTTTGTAAAAGCTCTGCGTTAAAATCAGGCGTTTCTACTCCTCTGCTGGATACTTTGATTTGGCTTAGTATCTGCATTCCCGATGACAGCTTGCCGCCAGCATCAGCGATGTTTAAAGCCGCTGAAGTTAATGCTTGGGCGCTT
The DNA here is from genome assembly GCA_016207695.1 of Candidatus Doudnabacteria bacterium. Lineage (GTDB taxonomy): Bacteria > Patescibacteriota > Doudnabacteria > UBA920 > O2-02-FULL-48-8 > JACQPC01. The sequence goes on from JACQPC010000055.1 coordinate 7,206, forward strand.
CTAACCTTAGAACTTAGCAAACTTAAGGGGTTAAATTGATTAAGCTGCCCTGCAATTTCATCAAGCTGAAGTTGGGCCTTTTCAAAACCCAATTGCGCGTCTGTAAAGTCCTGACCCTTCAAATCATCTTGAGCCAAAGCCAAATCCTCATAAGCGCTTACTGCCATGCCCAAAATTCTTTGCTCGGAGCCAATCAAATTGGCAGACAACGAAACAGACTGCAAAACCAAAATCGCAGTCAAACAAATTGTAGCAAACGACATCAAGGGCTTGGGGGAAAACACATATTCTTGTTTCCTAACCCAAGCGAACGGTTCAGGATTTTTCGGGTTGCGAGCAACCAGAATTAAATCAGCATGCAAAACCTCTCGCAGTACTTTTGCGGCTTTGGGTTTAATAACTTCCTTTTTTCTGATTGAACCTATATCAAGCCTGTTTAGTCGCATATCTTGAAATATTAAGAAGTATGCCTACTCCTGCCAAGCTCACTGCGAGCGCAGTTGAGCCATAGGATATAAACGGCAGTGGAATTCCAGTCAGAGGAATAACCGCAGAAATGCCGCCGATATTGATAACTGCCTGGATCACGATCCATGAAGTAATACCCAGAGCCAAAAGCTTGCCAAATGTGTCCGGAGCGACCTTTGATATTTTAAACCCCCTGATTGCCAAATACAAAAACAACAGCAAAATAATTGACACTCTCACAAAACCCAGCTCTTCTGAAACGATAGCAAAAATTGAGTCGCCGATGGGTTCTGGAAGATAATTATACTTTTGGCGAGACTGGCCGAAGCCCGTGCCCCAAAGACCGCCTGAACCAATCGCAATCAGCGCTTGGTTAATTTGATAGGAAATCCCCTTAGTATCCACGGACGGATTGAAATAAGCGATGAATCTCTGCAGACGGTAAGGTGCTGCTTTAATGAGAATCCAAAAAATCAGAAGCCCTGCAGCGCCTGCGGCTATCAAATACTTAAATGCCACCCCGCCTACAAAAAACATAACTGCAGCAATCAAGACCAGCACCAACATTGTGCCAATATCAGGCTCCAGAATAATCAGCAAGGCAACCAAGCCAACAATCGTCAAGCTGGGCAGAAAGCCGTAGTACAAATCATGGGCTTGCCGGCTTCGCTTATCATACCAGCTGGCCAAATAAATGATCATGGCCAATTTTATATATTCTGCCGGCTGAAACAGAAACAAGCCAAAATTGATCCAGCGCCGGGCGTTGCCGGCCTTAAACCCAATCCCTGGCACCAATACGGCAACCAGCATGACCAGTCCCACTAAAATCAAAAGCGGCGCGTATTTCTGCCAAATATGGTAATCAATTCTTGAAAGGAAATACATCAGTATCAGCCCAGGAATAGCGCCGAACATCACCTGGCGCAGAAAATAGTAGTAATTATTGCCAAACCGCTCATAAGATATCACTGTGGAGGCTGACGAAAGCGCGATTAAGCCAAAAGCCAGCAGTGCCAGCACGACTCCCAAAAACTTATAATCAACTTTTGGCAACTGCTTTTTTTGTTTTCTCATAAATTATTTACGGCATTCACGAATTGTTCACCGCGGTCAAACTCATTCTTAAACATGTCGAAGCTCGAAGTTCCGGGAGAGAAAATCACAACATCGCCTGCGGTAGCCAAAGAGAAGGCCTGCATTAAAATTTCCCACAAGACATTTTCTCCCTTTAAGATTTTACCCTGGTAGCCCTTCACTGCATCCAGGATTTTTGGCGCCACCTGACCGATAACAATCAATGCCTTTACCTGATCGTTTTTTTTGATCTTCTCGCCAAGCGGGGTCCAGTCTAGCCCTTTATCAAACCCGCCGACAATCAAAACTTCCGGCTCATCAAAAGCATCAATGGCTGCCAAGACCGGCGGAATGTTGGTGCTAAATGCGTCATCCACTATTTTTACGCCATTGATTTCTTTTATCATATTAAGCCTGTGCGGCAACGGATCAAATGTTCTGACTGTTTTTTTGATTATCTCTTCAGAAACATCAAGCAAAGAGCAGGTCACTGCCGCAGCAGAAATGTTATCAAGATTATGCTTGCCCAAAAGTTTTCTTTCGTATCCTTCGACTGTTCTTGGGTCAAAAAAAATCTTCTTTCCTTCCCCTAGTTTGGAAAACCAATCCGGAAGACGGGGCGACAACACGGCGAAGTCTTCGGGTTTCTGGTATTTAAGAATATTTGACTTGGCCTCTATATATTCATCAAAGTCCTTATGGTGGTTTAAATGGTCAGGCGAAATTTCCAGCACCACGGCAAACTTCGGACTTTTATGAAGATCCTGGAGCTGAAAACTGGATAACTCAAGCACCACTAAATCCGAAGGCTTGATTTGATCCAAGAACTCAAAGGGGTCTTTGCCAACATTGCCTGCTAACCAAACTTTTTTTCCCGAAGCCTCAAGGATTCTCGCAATCAAAGTCGAAGTTGTGCCTTTACCTTTGGTTCCAGTTACTCCAATGATAGGAGCTGGGCAAAGGTCAAAAAACAATTTGGTTTGGCTATAAATCTCAATGCCCTTTTTAAGGGCCGTCTGAATTGCCTCTGACTCAAACGGCAAGCCCGGGCTTCGGAAAACCACATCGTATGCAGACAGTTTCTGGGTTAGCTCCTTGGGGCTAGTCCATTCTAATACTTCATAACTAATCCCATTTCGGTCAAAATATGTAACCAAATTGCGGTGATTCACCCCCAATCCCAGCACCGCGACTTTATTATTTTGCAATAACTTTACCTGCTGATTCATGAAGAGTATTATTAGCCACCGTGACCACTCCGTTTACAATTACCGTTTTAATTCCCATTGGCAGCTGATGCGGATAATTATAGTCAGCTTTGTCAGTAATTTCGTTGGGATTAAAAACGACAACGTCCGCAGCGGCGCCTGTTGCCAGCACTCCGCGATCGATAAGTCCTGCGACCTTGGCTGGCTCTGATGTAATTTTGGCAAGAGCCTGCTCCCAGGTCATAAGATTTCTTTCCCGAACCATGCGCAAGAATCTGGGAAAAGTCCCAAAGCAACGGGGATGGACCAGATCTTCAGTCTTCTTTGAGTATCCGGCTCCGTCCGAGGCCACTACGGAAAGCGGTGATGAAACCATCAGCTCTACCTGCTCCTCGGAAAGGTTGTGCTCGAATACAATCACTTGCACTTCCAATCCAGACAAAATATTCATCAGAGCTTCTTCGCCGGTAACTGCCTGATTTTTGGCGATGTCAGCCAAACTTTTGCCGATGAATGCCTTGTTGCCTCCGGCTGAAGCCACCACTATTTTGTCAAATGCCAATTTTTGCTCTTTAAGATAATCTAGGATCTTGCGCCGATCGGGGGTAGAGGCTAAATGCTTGAGTATCTGCATACGGCCGCCTTCGTAAGCCCAGCGGGGCAAGTATGTGTAAGCTACCGCCCAGGTGGAATCATACGGATAAACATCAAAGGAAATATCAATTCCCTGATGATAAGCGTTCTCAAGCTTGTTCATCACACGATCAAAGAGATGCCAGTTGCCGCTGCCTTTGATTTTAAGATGCGAAATTTTGACCTTGACTTCAGCTTTGCTGGCCAAGAAAATCGCCTCATCGATGGATTCCAAAATATTCGTGGTCTCCGAACGCAGATGAATGGATAAATACTTTTTGTATTTTTTCAAAGCCTGGGCCAGCTTCAAAAGCTCATCAAACGTAGAATCTACTTCGTGGGCGTAAACCAAACCTAAGGACAGGCCCAGAGCGCCCTGATCAAGCGATTCTGCAAGCAGCTTAACCACTATGGGCAATTCATCAGCCTTAAGCGTCCTGGCCTGGTC
>JACQPC010000056.1 GCA_016207695.1 Candidatus Doudnabacteria bacterium
CTTCGTGCTTCGAATTTTTTACTCAAGATGCACCGTTGGCAGCTGTTTTATTTTTTCCGCCAGCAACGGATGGTTAATCAACATCAGATCATCCTGTAAAAGTTTTTCTGCATATTGCTTTGACCGCTCGACTAGCTTGAGGTTTGAAAGGCTGGCGATGCGGAAGCCATAGCCGCTTTGAGCTGTTCCGTAAAGATCCCCGCTTCCCCTGATTTCTAAGTCTTTCTCCGCCAATTCAAAGCCGTTATTGTTTTCAGCCACAGCTTTCAGGCGGGGATTTTCAGGATCGCTAGTAAATAGGAAGCAATAAGATTTGTGAGTGCTTCGGCTCACGCGGCCGCGGAATTGATGTAGTTGGGCCAGCCCAAACCGCTCGGCGCCTTCAATCATCATCACTGTGGCGTTGGGCACATCCACGCCTACTTCCACCACTGAAGTTGATACCAGAATGTTGATTTGGTTGTCTTTGAAAGCTTGCATGACTTTTTCTTTTTCCGAGTTTTTCATTTTGCCATGGAGCAAGCCGATTTTGAATTGTGGAAAAGTTTCTTCAGCCAGTTTTTTATATTCGGCTGTGGCGGACTTGATGCCTAATCTGTCGCCTTCTTCGATTCTCGGACATATCACGAATACTTGGCGACCGGCCTCGATTTGTTTGGCGATAAATTCATAAGCTTGGGGCCGGTTTTCTTCGGTGCCGATTTTGGTCCAGATTGGTAGCCGTCCTGCGGGAAGTTCGGAAAGCACCGAAATGTCCAGATCACCATAAAGCGTTAAGGCAAGGGTGCGTGGGATGGGCGTGGCGCTTAGGGTCAAAAGATGCGCATTTGATGCTTGTTTTAAGATTGAGCGTTGTTCAACCCCAAATCTGTGTTGTTCATCAATCACAATTAACGCAAGCTTGTCAAACTTTATGTTTTTTTCCAGCAACGCATGGGTCCCGAAGGTGACCTTCGCAATCTCCATTTTATGCGTGGAAGTGCGCAGTGCAGCACTTATGCCCTCTTCTCCAAAAAAATCCCGAAGATTTTGATAGTGCTGCTGGGCCAAAACCTCGGTGGGGGTTAGCATAACCGCCTGAAGGCCGTTTTTGGCCACAAGCCACATGGCAAGTGCGGCCACTATGGTTTTGCCTGATCCCACATCCCCCTCCAAAAGCCGATTGGCAGGATAAGGGTTGCCAAAGTCGGAAAGAACATCGGCAAGCGATTGTTCCTGTGACTGGGTTAATTCGAAAGGCAGGCTTGGCCAAGGATGGGGGGATATTTTATAGGCTGACTTAAGCTGTTTGAGCTTCTTGTATTGCAGGACTTTAACTTGGTTTTGGAAGATTTCATCAAACGCCAGGCGGTTTTGGGCGAGTTTTAGTTCTGCTGTATCCGGTGGAAAGTGGAAAGTTTTGACAGCCTGATCTTGGCCCATGAACCTTTCTTTTTTTAAGATATCAGACGGCAGATAGTCGGGGATTGGGGTTTTATCTAGATATGTTTTGATGATTGTTCTAAGCTGCTTTTGGGTCAGTTGAGCGGTTAGAGAATAAATCGGCACCAGCCGGGCAGTGTGGACTTGTTCGGCTTTTTCCCGCTCATAAATGGGATTTTGCAGGATTAGCCGGTTTTTTTCCAAAATGACCTTGCCGGAAAATAAAAATATTTCGTGCGGTTTAATGGCTTTGGTCAAGAAAGGTTGGTTAAACCACATGCATATGATACTGCCACTTTCGTCTTCTACCAAAGCCTGGGTAAGCGAAAGCTTTTTGACTTTGGTTCGGAAAGTTTTGATTTCCAAAACCTTGGCCTTGATATTGAAAAATTCGCCTACTTTCAGGTCTTTAACGAAGGTGATCTTTGTTAAGTCCTGATGCGCGCGGGGAAAATAAAATAATAAATCTTTCAAAGTGCTAATCTCCAGTTTTTTGAGAATTTTCGCTCTGGCTGGTCCAACGAGGTATAAGTTTTCGACTGGTGTATCAAGATTCATCTTTTTTATTGTCTTGCTGCTTAGAATTTTTATGATTTAAATACTCGCGTAGCATTTGGCGTAAAGTAACCTTTCCTTTGGTGGTTTTGAAATATCTTTCGCGCCTTAATGCATCGGCTTTTGAAACAAAAGCCTCGAAATGTATAAGTTCAAAGGGCCCACGCTTTGCAGTTGAAGGATTCTCGTGACGATTATGAGCTTTTTCTCTTGCGAAAGGGTCGCTTGAAAAGCCGTGATAGAACTGACCATCTCGCAAACTTAGTAAAGTATAGACATACCAGAATGTCATATTTTTTGGCCCTGAACTACTCACTACGTTCGGGTTCAGGGCATGTACCAGTCGTTCTAAAAGGGGCCGTGCCATGTACCGGAGCGAAGCGACTGGTACATGGAAAATAAAAAAGCAGGTCGCCTAATGTGTGGATGTCGAGCCTTTTTAATATCTTGGCACGAGACGGACCTACTAAGTAGAGATTTTCTATGGGAGTCTTGAGATCAAACATACTGGCGCGCCCGGCAGGATTCGAACCTGCGACCTTGGGTTCCGCAAACCCACACTCTATCC
>JACQPC010000053.1 GCA_016207695.1 Candidatus Doudnabacteria bacterium
AAATTTCTAATTACTAATATCTAATTTCTAAAAAATGGTTGAGGTCTATGAGTCCCTTGGTTTAAGCCCGAATGAAGCTAAGATTTATGAAGCGTTGATAGAGCATGGCGAATCAAACATTAGTGATATCGCGGTTTTTGCCCATATTCATAGGCGCAATGCGTATGATGCCATTCAGCGCTTGATTGATAAGGGTTTATGTTTCCAGATCGTCTCGACAAAAGAGAATCGATATAATGCGGTTGATCCGGACAAGCTGGTGGAATTGTTATCCGTAAAGCAAGAACAATTGCAGAAAATTCTGCCGGAGCTTAAGAAAAAATTCCGGGAACGGTTGGCGCCCCAGGAAGCCTTTATCTATCGGGGATTTGAGGGGCAAAAAAATATTTGGAGAGATATTCTAAGGGTTGGTAAGGACAGTTATTTTATTGGGGCCAAGGGTGGATGGTTCGATCCCCGATTGGATTCTGCCGCCCGAGACGCTTTTTTTAGAGAGGCGAATCGCAAGAAAATAAAATTTATCCAGCTGTTTGATAATGAAGTTAAAACAGAAATTCCAAATTTCCCCAAACACTTTCCGGGCCGTTTGCAATATCGGTTCTTGCCAAAGGAATATTCTACCAACTCCGGCATCGGAATGTTTGGCGACTATGTTATCAGTTATACGGGATTAACGATTGGCAAAGTTCCGGAAGATACGGTATTCTTTGTCGTCCGAAGCCGTGATCTGGCTGAAAGCTACCGGACCTGGTTTTGGTATATGTGGGAACAATCGGAAGAGCCTAAGCAAAGCAGGCGTTGACCCCGTATATCAACTTTGATAAATGGTTTTATGTTATTGTTTTTGCATATAGTTTAAACTTTCAATTTCTAGTAATCTAAAAAATCAATAGATTTAAATTTTATAATAAAACCATTTTAATACGCAAAAACATCAAAGTTGTATTACGGGGTTGATTTTTTATCATTTTTCTGCCATAATAGTTTGTCATATGGATATTTCAACTCTTTCCAAGCAACTGAATATTCCGGTCCAGCAATTGCGGTTTAAAATGAATGCCGCGGGTTTCCGCATTTCTCCCAAAGCCAACAAAATAGACAACCAAATCGCCAAGCAGGTTTTGGCAGCTTTTAGCCAGAAGCCGAGAACCGAAACCATTGTGAAAAACAAGGACATTTCTCTGCCCAAAGTTTTAACTGTTAAGGAGTTGGCGGCAATTTTGGGAATGGAAGTAACCACGGTCATTAAGCAGCTCATTCAAAACGGCGTTATGGCCACAATTAACGAGGAAATTGATTATGACACTGCGGCGATTGTCGCATCCGATTTGGGTTTTAACGTCTCGGAAACCGTGGAAAGCTCCACCCGATTGGGATTAGGATACGTCGAAGAAGTTTTGAAGGCAGAGATGGCGTCTAATCCTTTAGATTTCGTAACCCGAGCGTCGGTGGTGGCCATCATGGGCCATGTTGACCACGGCAAAACAACCCTGCTTGACACTATTAGAAAAACAAAGGTCGTGGAAACTGAAGCCGGCCGAATCACTCAGCATATCGGTGCATATCAGATAGCAAAGAACAATAAACAGATAACATTTCTCGATACCCCCGGACATGAAGCGTTTGCCGCTATGCGCGCCAGAGGAGCCAATGTCACGGACATTATTGTTTTGGTGGTGGCTGCTGACGATGGAGTAAAACCCCAGACCATCGAAGTGATCAACCGCGCCAAGATTACGGAAACCCCGTTGATTGTGGCTGTCAACAAAATCGATAGGCCGGACGCGAACATCGAAAGAGTCAAAAAAGAATTGGGAGAGTATGGAGTATTGATTGAAGAGTGGGGCGGCAGGGTTCCACTGGCGAATATTTCTGCCTCAACCGGACAGGGGGTGGAAGAGCTGCTTGATTTAATCTTGCTGCAGGCGGAAGTGCTAGACCTGAAAGCCAATCCCAAAGGACAAACTCTAGGGACAGTCATTGAGTCTCATGTGTCCAAGACTTTAGGCCCAGTTGCCACAGTCTTGGTCCAAAATGGGACTTTGAATCTCGGAGAATCAGTGGCGGTTGGACGGGCTTTTGGCAAGGTCCGCGCCATGATTGATGCCAAGGGTCATCGAGTAAAAAATGCCGGTCCCTCAACCCCGGTTCAAATTACCGGTTTTTCCGACAGCCCAGACGCAGGTGACATCTTAAAAACTTACCAAACCCCGGACGAAGCCAAAATTGCGGCTTCCGCTGTGCTCAAAAGCGAGCGGGCCAAAAAGTTCCAAACAACTAGCAAACTTAGTGTTGAGGGCAAGGATTTGAATTTGATCTTTAAAGTCGATGTGGCCGGGAGCCTTGAGGCGATTAATGAAGCTTTGGACAAGCTTAAGAATACTGAAGTCAAATTGAATATCATTGACCAAGGAGTGGGGGAGATTAATGATAATGATATTTTACGGGCAGAAGCAGCCAATGCCGTTGTCGTTGGATTTCATACCAAATTAAGTCCGCAGGCGGCTAAGCTTTCACAAAGCAAGCAGGTGACCGTCCGCCTTTATGACATTATTTATGAATTGATTGAAGATTTAACCCGTCAGATTGTGGAAATGATGACGCCGGAAGTGGTGCGCACAGACTTGGGTCGGGCTAAGATATTGGCAGTGTTCCGCACCGAAAAAGAGCGGATGATCGTTGGTGGCACGGTAGTGGAGGGAAAAATCAAAGTACCAGCCTTGGTTCAAATCAAACGCGGCGACCAAATCATGGGACCGGGCGAAATTTTGGAATTGCAGCAAAATAAAACCAAGACCCGCGAGGTCTTGGCCGGGTTTGAGTTTGGCATAAGTGTGCGCACAGACGTGAAGATCGAAGCTGGCGACACCTTGATCATATTTGAGGAAAGCATTAAGAAGAAAAGCTTGTAAGCCATGAGCCGCCGGACTGATCAAATTGCCAGCCTAGTTGCGCAGGAGTTGGGAGCAATGATCTTACGATTGGAATTGCCGACGTTGGTTACAATCAGCAAAGTTGAAGTTACCCCGGATTTGAAATCAGCCAAGGTCGGGATTACGGTCTTGGAGAATAACAAAGAAGCTGTGGTGCTTTCTGAACTGAAAGGACAGATTTACCAAATGCAAGGCAATCTGATTCGAAAACTGAAAATGAAAGTTGTCCCGCGCATCACTTTTTTTATTGACAAGGCCGAAGAATACGCCTCGCATATTAATGAACTATTAAAGGAAGCCTCCGAAGATGATGAGCAATATTAAACTGCAATTTCAGAAAGCCTGGGATTTAATCAATCAGGCAGACAAGATTTTTTTGACCACGCACGAAGGCACGGATGGCGATGATTTGGGAAGTTTGCTGGCGATAAAATTGGCGCTGCAGAAACAAAACAAACAAATCTCCGCATGCATTAAGGAACTCATCCCCAGCAACTTGCACTTTTTGCCCGGACTTCAGGACATTTCGCAAAATTTTATTGATCAAAATTATGACTTGGTCATAATTTTTGGGTGCAACAAACTTGAACGCACAGGCTTTGATCAGTTAAGGGCGGCAAATTGCCCAATTATCAATTTTGACCATCATCCGGACAATTCCAATTTTGGTTCTGTCAATATTGTTGATCCCAATGCCGCTGCTGTTGCGGAACTAGTCTATAATTTTTTGAAATTTGGCGAGGTAACAATCGATAAACAAATCGCCACCTGCCTCTTAACCGGAATTTTTACCGACACCGGCGGTTTTAAGCACGCCAACACTTCGCCATCTGCCCTGGAAGCTGCGGCGGCTTTGATGAAAAAGGGAGCTCGGATCGAAAAGATCGCTTCCTCAACCATGACTAAACACAAACCAGCCGCGGTCCGGGCTTGGGCCAAGGGCTTGGAAAATACCCGTTTTGATCCGGAAAAACAGATGGTGTTTTCGGCTCTTTCCGAAAATGATCTTGAGGAAATTGGAGCCACCCCCGATGACATGGAAGGTTTTGTCGAAATGCTCAACAATATTCCGCAGGCAAAATTCGCCTTGTTTTTGCGCCAAGAGGGGGATGTTGTCAAGGGCAGTTTGAGATCCGAGCCGCACAAAGGGGTAGATGTTTCCAAAATCGCGAGAACCCTAGGCGGCGGCGGGCATAAATTGGCTGCCGGGTTCAAGATTAAGGGGAGGCTTACGAAGGATCGTGATCTTTGGAAAATCGTATGATTTTGTGATAAAATTGAAGCACTTTCATGGCCAAGAAACAAAACAAATATCAAGATTGGGACTTAGATTTTCCGCGCCCGCAGCTTAATTTGAAAACTGAAACGCGCAAGGGAGTGGCAGTGGTGTTTTTTTGCGTGATAAGCATTTTGATTATTTTAAGCTTGTTTGGTTCAGCCGGATCCTTCGGCAGTATCTTGAATAAAATTTTGCGGCTGGCATTTGGCTGGATGGCCTATGGGGTGCCGGCGGTCTTTTTGCTGGTGGCCGCCGCCCTTTTCCGCCAACCGAAAGGCGAAGAATACAATACTGTTTCCACCCATGCCTATGTCGGGGGAGTGCTTTTGATGCTTTCGCTTACCAACTTTTTGCATTTGATCGTTTTGCGCAAGGATTTAAATGCGGCGTTTGATTTGGTTAAGCAGGGCATTGGCGGCGGTTATCTGGGTTTATTGGTTAGTTATCCCTTAATGCATGTCATGGGTTTTGCCGCAACCCTCATAATACTTATAGCCGCTGTGTTGATTTCTTTTATCGTGACGTTCAATATTTCCATTTTGGACTGGTTTAGGAAGACGCCTAAAGGTCAAGGGAAAAAGGTCGCTTCCGGCCTTCGGATCAACAATGGAGTGCCTGAAGGGTTTTCCAAAGAAAATATCAGTGAGTTAAACAAGACAGTGGCTAAAGAGCAACTTGAGCCAGTGGTTCATAATCTTGAGGATCTTAAGCTTGCTAAAAAGTCACCGGTTTTTCGATCAGAGGATAGGAACTGGAAGTTTCCCACGCTTGACCTTTTAGACGAGGCTAAAACCAAGGTTGACTCTGGCAATATTGAAGCAAATGTCGCCATCATTCAAAAAACCTTGAATGATTTTGGCATTGAAGTAGAGATGGGCGAGGTCAATGTCGGCCCGACAGTCACCCAATACACCTTGCGGCCGGCGGTCGGGATCAAACTTTCGCAAATTGGCGCTCTGCAAAACGATTTGGCTTTGGCGCTGGCCGCGCATTCCATCCGGCTGGAGCTGCCCATTCCCGGCAAAGCTTTGGTGGGAATTGAGATACCCAACAAATCAGCGGCATTTGTGCGGGTGCGGGAAATTATTGGCAGCAGCATTTTTAACGAACATCCTTCCAAGCTGGCTTTCACCTTGGGCCGGGATGTAGCGGGGCATCCTATGATTGCGGATCTAGTAAGAATGCCGCATTTGCTGGTGGCGGGAGCTACCGGAACCGGCAAGTCCGTCTGCATCAACTCTTTGCTGATCAGTTTTCTGTATCGCGCAACTCCGGCGGAAGTTAAATTCTTGATCATTGATCCGAAACGAGTGGAATTATCCTTATATAACGGTTTGCCTCACTTGCTGACTCCAGTGGTGACTGACCACCAAAAAGCTGTCAACGCTTTAAAATGGACGGTTGCCGAAATGGACCGGCGGTATAAACTTTTGTCCGAGGTGCATAAGAGGAATATCGCGGAATACAATCAATCAGCTTTGATTAGGCTGCCATATATTATTGTCGTGGTGGATGAGTTAGCCGACCTGATGAGCTTGGCGCAGAATGAAGTAGAGGCCGCTATCGTCAGACTGGCGCAAATGGCCCGGGCCGTAGGTATTCATTTGGTTGTGGCCACCCAAAGACCATCCGTGGATGTGATTACCGGGCTGATTAAGGCCAATATCACTGCCAGGATCGCTTTTGCCGTGGCTAGTCAGGTTGACTCTCGGACCATCTTGGATATTAGCGGGGCGGAAAAACTGTTGGGTTCGGGTGATATGCTGTATGTCACTGCCGAGCTTTCCAAACCTAAGCGGGTTCAGGGCGCCTATGTTATGGAAAAAGAAATTAAGCGGGTAACAGATTTCTTGCGCAGACAGGTATCAGAAGTGGTTTATGATGAAGAAATTTTGGAAAAGTCACCACGGGGAGTAAGCAGCGGATATGATCCGGCTTCTTTTGCAGATGAGGATGAATTAATCAATGAGGCAGTAGAGGTAGTGCGGGCCGCAGGCAAGGCATCCAGCTCCCTTCTGCAGCGCCGGTTGAGGATTGGCTATGCCAGGGCCGCCCGGCTTTTGGATATTCTGGAAGAGCGCGGAATTGTAGGACCCGGAGAAGGGGCCAAACCGCGCGAGGTTTATGGGGCGAGTGGTGAGAAATCCGAAGAGGAGGATTATTGATGGGAGGCATGCTTTTCAAAACTAAACCTGTCCGCATTGCCACGCTGGCTGAATACTTAAAACAGATCCGGGGCAAGCTTAATCTTGATCTTAAAACCGTCAGCGTGCTCACGCAGATAAAGGAAAGTTATTTGAAAGCCCTGGAAGAAGCAGATTACAACAGGCTGCCGGCAGAAGTGTATGTGAAGGGTTTTTTAAAAAGTTTGGCTGACTTATATCATATCAAGGAAGCAATATTGATTGAACAGTATGAAAAGGAGTATGGGTTTGAGCCTAAAACCAAAATTGCAACCAAATCGGCGGGCTGGCCGATTTATTTGACTCCGAAAACTATTGTTGTAATAACCATGGTCCTTCTGGGATTGTCGGGAGTGATCTATATTGGCTTGCAAGTAAGGTCCGTGCTGGCTCCTCCACTGCTCGTGATCAGCGACCCACCCGGAGATTTGTCTCTTGCAGGCAACAGTTTGGTAGTGGCAGGACGGGCGGAGATCGGCGCGGATGTGGCGATCAACAGCCAGACGGTCTTAACTGATAAAAATGGGGTGTTTAATGAGAATATAATCCTAAGCAGCGGGATTAATATTATTGAAATTACCGCTAAAAATAAGTTTGGCAAGGAAAGCAGAGTTATTCGCACCATTAACGCCAGTCCGCCAGCCGCCGCTCTTGTTGTAAACAAGCTGCCGGTAGTGGTAACAATCGAGGTGGGTCCGGAAAGCGCTTGGATATATTTGGAGGCAGATGGAGCAGTAGTGCAGCGCGGCACAATGCTCCCTGGCTCACAAAAAACCGTTTCAGCCCAGGAGGAAGTTTTACTAACCTCTGCCAACGCGGGATCAACCACTGTCACCTACAACGGCAAAAATTTGGGGAAGCTGGGAAGGATGAGCGAGGTTATTCGCAACGTCGAATTTACAGCCAACCCTTAATTATATATAATTACGTCATGTCCAAAACTTTATCGAAATCAACAGAAAATTTAGAGCAAGCGCTTTCATCAATCAGGGACAAATTCGGCGAAGGCTCAATCATGACTTTGCAGAAAGCCAAAACCATGAACGTAGAAGTGATTCCAACCGGTTCAGTTTCGCTCGACCTGGCCTTGGGAGTGGGCGGCATACCAAAAGGACGCGTCATAGAAATTTTCGGGCCTGAGGCTTCGGGTAAAACCACTCTTGCTATGCATATCATTGCCGAAGCCCAAAAATTCGGAGGGGTGGCGGCGTTTGTTGATGCGGAGCATGCGCTTGATCCCGAGCGCGCAAAAGCGGTGGGTGTCAAAATCGACAAGCTTCTTATCTCCCAGCCGGACAGCGGTGAGCAGGCTTTGGACATCGTGGAGGCCTTAGTGCGCTCAAACAGCGTGGATATTATTGTGGTGGATTCTGTGGCGGCCTTAACTCCGCGCGCAGAACTGGAGGGCGAAATGGGTGATTCGCACATGGGCCTGCACGCCAGGCTCATGAGCCAAGCTCTGCGCAAGCTGACTGGGATCATTTCCAAATCCAAATCCACGGTGATTTTTATCAATCAGATCCGCATGAAGATCGGAGTGATGTTTGGCAACCCCGAAACCACGACAGGCGGGCAAGCCTTGAAGTTTTATTGTTCTGTAAGAATTGAAGTAAGGAGAATGGCTCAAATTAAGCAGGGTGATGCGATTATCGGCAACCGAGTTAAGGCAAAAATCGTCAAAAACAAGGTAGCGGCACCTTTTAAGTCCACGGAATTCGATATCATGTTTCACGAAGGCGGCATTTCTTATACCGGAGACCTTTTAGACACGGCAGTGAAGTATAATGTGGTCACTAAATCGGGCAATACTTTCAGCTTCGGGGATCTAAAACTGGGGGTGGGGAGGGAAAATGCCAAAGCTTACCTCAAGGATAACCCAAAAGTGGCTTCCGAAATAGAGAAAACTTTAAGGAAGAAGGCCAAAGAGGCCCCAACGTTTGACAGCGCTTAAAAAATCTGCTATACTAGTTTTAGGTCTTTGAAAAATACGTTGATAGCGGAGAGTAATAAAGGAAAAAGATTATTCTTTAACCTTTCTTGTTCTCCACTATTCGTCATAGCTGTTCTAGTCCAGCTGTTTGAAAAACAAAAACAAAAAAACGTTTGTATAAAAATAAACAAACACCAAATAAAATTGTTAGGGTCTTACGAC
>JACQPC010000054.1 GCA_016207695.1 Candidatus Doudnabacteria bacterium
CTGCTGCTTTTAGGTTTGCTGATGATTTATTCAACTACCCTGGAAGCCGGCAGCGGCTTGATGTTGAGGCAGGTTATTTTTGCCACAATTGGACTGGCTGCTTTGTTTGCGCTGGCCTTTTATGATTACCGGAACTTAAAAAAAACTACCGCTTGGCTTTATAGTGCCATTGTTTTGGCTTTAATTTATGTCTATTTTTTCAGTACTGCCATTCGCGGATCAAGCAGATGGATTGACCTGGGATTTTTTCAGCTGCAGCCAGCGGAGTTTGCCAAACTGTTTATGGTGGTAATTATGGCGAAGTTTTTGGACAAAAGCGGAGAGAAGCTAAAAAGTTTCCATTATGTCCTGCTTTCCGCGGTGTATGTTGGCATCCCGGCGCTGTTGATTTTGATTGAACCGGATCTTGGCTCATCGGTGGTAATCGTTGGGACTTGGCTGGCAATGCTGTTTTTTTCGCCAATGAAGAAAAAGCAGATTATGATTCTTATTGGCATTTTAATCGTGATGCTGGCGTTAGCTTGGAATTTTGCCCTCCACGACTATCAGAAGCAGAGGGTTTTTACTTTTTTAAATCCCCAAACGGATCCTGCCGGAAGCGGATACAATGCCATCCAATCCATAATTGCTGTCGGCTCCGGCGGATTGTGGGGCAGGGGGCTTGGGCGGGGATTCCAGTCTCAACTCAAGTTTTTGCCCGAGCGCCAGACGGATTTTATTTTTGCGTCAACAGCCGAAGAGTTGGGGCTCTTGGGGAGCATGGTCGTTTTAGGGCTGTTTTTTGTGATTTTTTATCGTCTTATCAAGGTCGTAAAATCAGCCAGAGACAATTTTGGCATGTATTTGTCCTTGGGGATATTTTTTATGTTTTTAATCCAGGTATTGATTAATATTGGCATGAATATTGGGGTCGTTCCGGTTACTGGCATTCCTTTGCCGCTTCTAAGCTACGGCGGAAGCTCGCTAATTACCACTTTTTTGGCTTTGGGAGTCATTCAAAGCATTGTGGCTCGCAGTAAAGCCGTCAAGTTTCGGGGCTAAGCGATTGACTGATGGTTTTTTAGTGTTAGAATTAAGTCATGGGAAGGCTTGACTTTCAAAAGATTGTTGCCTGGCTGTCATATATCCTAAGATGTCCTGTCTGTGGACATAAGTATAATCTGGAAAGAACGAGGATAATTGACACCAAAGATGAGAGGCCTGCTTTGGGCGCTAGCCTTCTGGTGCACACGGATTGCGATTCTTGCAAAAGCTCCGTTGTATTCAGCATCGCCATTGATGGCCCTGAAATTTTTTCAATTGGCATGGTTACGGACTTAACCTCTGCCGATACCTCCAAATTTAAAAACAGAAAACCGATTTCTCCTGATGAAGTGATTGCCGCACACGAGTTTCTCTTAACCTTTAACGGAGATTTTAGGTCAGTTTTGAGGTAACTTAAGCGTGCTTTACGAAATAGCGCTTTTGTGCTATTTTTATTTGGCAAGTTTCAAAGCCACCCTCACCCCCGACCCCTCTCCCGTCGAGGGAGAGGGGAGTTCTAATCTGTAGATAACCAAATGCAAATTATTCTTACCGCAAACAAACGAACCCATCTGGGCAAGACAATAAACCAACTTCGCAAGCAGAACATACTGCCGGGCGTTGTGTATGGCCACGGGTTTGACTCAACCCCACTGGAAATGAATGAAAAGGAATTTAAGAAGGCTTTCAAGCAGGCAGGTGAAAATACATTGGTTTCCCTGCAAGTTGAAGGTCAAACCATCCCGGTTATTATTCATGATGTCCAGATGCATTATTTAAAAGACCACCCGATCCATGTTGATTTCTATGCGGTAAAAATGGATGAGAAGCTTAAGGCCCGCATCCCCGTGCACTTTGTCGGTGAATCTGCCGCGGTAAAGGAGCTAGGGGGCGTCTTGGTCAAGAATTTGTTTGAAATTGAAGTTGAGTGTTTGCCGGTCGATTTACCGCACTTTTTTGAGGTTGATATCTCTTCTCTTAATACCTTTGAAGATGCCATTAGAGTTTCTAACATAAAGGTTCCAGAAAAAGTTAAAGTATTGGCTCCTGCCGATGAGTTGATTGCCAATGTAGCCGCACCCCGAAGCGAAGAGGAGCTGAAGTCTTTGGAGGCTGAAGTTGTCGAAAAGGTTGAGGAAGTTGAGGGGGTAGTTAAGCCAGAAGCGGCCCCCGGCGGGAAAGAAGGGGTTTTGAAAGAGGCAGCAGCGGAAGAGGAGAAAGCCGAGCCCAAAGAGGCCAAAACGTCGAAAAAAGAATAGTGCATGCAACAACTGGATCTGTTTGATTATCACCCTAGTGCCAGGCGTTCGAGGTGGAATTTATCTCGACAGGAAATTGGGGCAATAGTAATATTTGTTTTAGCGATTTTCTTTGCAGCACAACCAGAGCCGCTACCCGCCCTTTTGCCTAAAGATCTGCCGGCGGCTCCGATAGCTGCTGAAGCGAGAATTTTGCCGACAGCAACGGCCCCTACCATCACGCAGCTTTCACCCAAACAACTGCCGCAGAGCTTTTCGGTTCCGGTGCTGATGTATCATCATGTTAAGATTGTGGATCCTTATGCGAATGCCTTGGATAGGAATTTGACAGTCAGCCCTTCCGACTTTGAACAGCAGGTAAAATATTTTGCAGAGTCTGGTTTTCAGTCTGTAACTTTGGGTCAGGTTTCAAGCGCATTATCGGCCGGAGCAAGCCTGCCTGCCAAGCCAATAGTGTTTACGTTTGATGACGGCTATGAAGACGTGTTTATCAATGCAGTGCCGATTTTGCAAAAGTATAACTACGTCGGCAGCTTTGCGGTTGTCCCGGGTTTTTTTGGATTCAAAGGCTATGCCAGCTGGGATCAGGTTAAGGCCGCTGCCGATGCCGGCATGGAACTAGTCTCCCATACTATGCACCATATTGACCTCACTAACAGAAAGTATTCTTTTGAGGACCTGATGGTTGAACTGGAAGGGTCCAAGCTCTTCTTGGAAAGCCGGATTAACAAACCGGTTGATGTTTTAATCTACCCCTATGGGAAATATGATCAGCGGGCGATGGAAGCTGCAAGGAAGGCTGGGTATAAAATCGCTTTTACCACAGAGTTTGGGACCAATATAAGCTTAAGCCGAGCTTACGCCTCGCCTCGAGTCCGTGTGCATGGGATTGATGGCCTTGCCAAGCTTAAAAAACTGTTAGGGAGGCAAATCGCCGTTTCCCGGCAAGGTCCATGAATAAATTAAGCTTATATTCTGGCAGCAATTTCGCTGCCAGTTTTTTTATTTGTAATGTCTGCCGTGGGTCAAACTCGACGAAGACGGTTTTGGGATAAGATTGCTTCGTCGTCCGGTCGGATGACCGGACTCCTCGCAAATGCGAAAGTTGTGCAAACAATTTTTCAATCAGTTCCAAACCCTGTTTTTTGGCAAACAGCGCATTTTGTGGCTCGAACTTTAGCCCCTTAGTTTCTGCTGAAGTATTGTTTTTCCAAGCCCTCCAGCCATAGGGGAGATTGGCGATAATGACATCAAAGCGCTGGTTTTTCCACGGCAGAAGCAGGCTGCCTTGCTTGAAAGTTATTTTGACTTTGTGCCTTTTGGCATTTTTTTGCGCGACTCTAAGCGCAGCTTTTGAAATATCTGAAGCGAAAAAACGCAATCCCGAACCTTGTCCCGGACTCTGATCCGGGATTGATTTAGGATCTCCTAAACGATTACCTAAAGCAATAATTATGCACCCCGAACCCGTCCCTATGTCCAAGATTTTGGCGCTACTTTTTTGCGATCGCACAAAAATGGCGCAGACAAGATCCACTAAACTTTCTGTCTCAGGGCGGGGAATAAGCACATCGGGGGTAACCAAAAAATCCAGGCCATAAAATTCTTTATGGCCGGTTAGATATGCCACCGGCCAGCCAAGGCTTCGTTTTTTGAGGAGTATACGCAAACTACGTAGTTTGCGTATACGTAATTTTTTTTCAGGACAAGCAAACAAAAAAGCCTTATCTTTTTTAAGAACAAAGCTTAAAAGAATCGGCGCGTCTTCGTGCAGTTTCAGCGCTTCTTTGATGGTCATTTGTTAAGCAATGCCAATTGCCGTTTTTGGTCTTCCTCGCTCATAGCATCCGTGATTCTTCCCAAATCCCCATCCATAATTGTTTGGATTTGATTCCAGCTTTTGTTAATGCGGTGATCAGTAATCCTGTCCTGGGGAAAGTTATATGTCCTAATTTTTTCAGATCGATCCCCAGTGCCGATTTGGGAGCGCCTTTTTTCCCGCAGTTTGCGGGCCTTTTTTTCTTCCTCAATAGCTAGCACCCTGGCGCGCAAAATGTTTAAGGCCTTTTCTTTGTTCTGGGCCTGGCTGCGTTCATCTTGAATCGTTGCCATAGTTCCGGTTGGGACGTGGGTGGCGCGGATAGCGGAATAAGTTGTATTGACTGATTGTCCGCCGTGGCCGGATGAGGTTGTAGCCTCAATTTTGATGTCCTTGGAATCGATTTTGAAATCAGTTTCTGCGACTTCCGGCATAACCGCAACCGTGACGGTAGAGGTGTGCACTCGCCCTGATTTTTCGGTTTCCGGCACTCGCTGGACCCGGTGGACACCTGATTCGTATTTGAACTTGGAATAAGCGCCTGTTCCGAGAATTTCAAAAATAATTTCTTTGAACCCGCCGATGCTTGTTCTGTTTGATGATGCAATCACGGTCTTGCATCCTAACTTTTCGGCGTATTTCGAATACATCCGGAACAATTCCGCGGCAAAAAGGCCTGACTCATCACCGCCGGCGCCGGCGCGGATTTCCACTATGACATTTTTTTCATCATAGGGTTCTTTGGGAAGTAAGGCTTTGGTTAATTCTTCTTCAAGCTTTTGTTGTTCTTTCATAAGTCCCGGCAGTTCAGCGTTGGCGACATCGGCCAGTTCCGAACCCTCAGAGACAATGTATGCATGGTCGAAAATTTCTTTCGCCACTTTTTCCAGGCGGTTTATTTTTTCAACCAATGGCAAAAGTTCGGCTTGTTTTTTTCCCAGCCGTTGCAGTTC
>JACQPC010000059.1 GCA_016207695.1 Candidatus Doudnabacteria bacterium
CCCTAAATGAGAATCCTCCTCATCACCAACCGGAGTTTCTAAAGAAGTTGGTTCTTGAGATACTTTAATAATTTCCCTGGCTTTACTTTCATCTATCCCCAAAGCTTTGGCTACTTCTTCCGGGGCAGGCTCTCTGCCCAGCTCCTGCATTAGCTTTCTTTGAGTTCTATTAAATCTATTAATTGTTTCCACCATATGAACAGGAATTCTGATAGTCCTGGCCTGATCAGCAATGGCCCGGGTTATGGCTTGGCGAATCCACCAAGTGGCATAAGTGGAAAATTTATAGCCTTTGCGCCAGTCGAATTTTTCCACGGCGCGGAACAGGCCCAGATTTCCTTCCTGAATCAAATCCAACAAACCCAAATTGCGGCCCATATACTTCTTGGCAATCGAAACCACCAAACGCAAGTTGGCCTCGATCAGCTTTTTGCGCGCAACCTCATCATTCTTAGTAATCCGTTTGGCCAGTTCGACTTCTTCGGCCCCTTTCAGCAATGGGGTTTTGCCGATCTCCCGCAGGTACATCTGGATCGAGTCGTCATAAATGTCGCCCAAATTGTAAGACTCGGCGATCTGCTCTTCTTTTTTGGTCTTGACCCGAGCGGCCTCGGCCGCTTGCTGCCAAATCGAGGCTACTTCCTGCTCCACGACCTCAATGCCCTTGTGATCCAGCATATCCAAAAGCTTTTCCACGGCAGGGATGTTGGTTTCCAGCTCTGGCAAAGTATGGATAATTTCCGCTTCGGTCAGGAACCCGCGCGCCACGGCCCTGGCCACCAGAACGCTGACGCGTTTATCCCAATCAAAACTCGACTTTGCCTGGACTTTGGGCAAGACTTTGGTTTTGATGAGCTTGCGTCGGGTAGGTTTTCTGGACTTTTTCGAAATCTTCCTTTGCTTAATTTTCTTTTTGGCCGTCATAAGGTTACTCAAGTATTATATAGTAATGATTCAAGATTGCAATTGACTGATTTTTTTGCTCAGCCCCACGTATTCTTCCGAAAGCTTGCGGACTGTTTGCTGGTCTTTTTGCTGCTCGGCTGACTTCAACTCGGCAGACACTTTTTCCATCTGTTGTTTCAACAGCACGCGCTTAAGTTCTCTCGCAGCGCTGGCCAGCTCTGCCTTGGCATCCAACCCCTGCGCTTCGATTTCAGTCTGAACTCCGAACTCAAGCAGATCGAAGGCAGTTTTCAATTCGGGGCTTTGAGCCGAGGTATATATTGATGTATATACATTCGCATATGCGCCAAAATCCGACGGTTCGAATTGCGAAAGCACAGCTTTGTCTTTGAGCCGAATGACCAAACCCAACAACCTCTCCTGAAGCCACTCCAGCCGGTCCTTTTTTCTGTATTCTTCTTTGGGTAATTGCTTAAACTCCGGCTTTCCGAGTTTCTGGAGCTCCGCGGTGACTGACGCCTCGGCAACGCCTAACGCGCTTGCTAATTTTCGGCAGTAATGCGACCGTAAGATTGAGCTGTCCACCGAATTTATCAGAGGCAGAAGAAGGTCTTTGATTTTCTGAACTCCGTCAGCTTCGCTAATGCTAAATTCTTTAAGCGCTTTGTGAAAGAAGTACTCGACAAAATGCGGGGCTTTCTCGATAATGTCTTTCCAAACATGCATCCCTTTTTTTATGGCTTCGTCGGGGTCTTTGTACTCTCCCAGTTCGGCAATCTTGATGATAATGCTGTACTGCTTGGCAGTGTTTAACAACGCGGTCGTAGCCATAGTGCCAGCCTTGTCGCTGTCCAGGGCAAAAACAAACTCTTTGGCGTGTTTTCCCAGCTCCATTATCTGATCAAGGGTGAATGCGGTGCCCGAGGAAGCCACAGTGTTGGCAAACCCGGCCTGGTGTGACGTAATCACATCCATTTGGCCCTCGACTATGATGACCTTTTGCTCTTTGATGATTGAGCGCTTGGCCGCGAAGTACCCATAAATGATTTTGCTTTTGCTATAGACCGGGGTTTCGGGACTGTTGACGTACTTGCCGACGTTGTCCTGCGGCTTGAGGATCCTGCCGGTGAAACCTACATGGCGGCCTTTGGCGTCTAGGATGGGAAACATGATCCGGCCGCGGAAGCGATCGAAATATTCGGCTGTCGCCTGCCTGCCGGCAGGCAGGTCTTTCTTGATGATCAGACCAGCCAACTCAATATCTTTTTTATCAAAACTTTTGGCCAAAAAATTCTCCAAGTAGTGGTAATCATCCGGCGCATATCCTAGCTGCCAGTTTTTGATTGTCTGATCAGTTAATCCGCGCTGTCTTAAATAATTCAACGCTTCCGAAGCTTGCGGGCTTTCCCACAAAACTTTAACATAATACTCTGCCGCCAGCTCATTGATTTGATACAAAACATTTCTATCTTGGTCAATTTTGATCTCTTGGGCCGTTGGCTTCCGCAACTCAATGCCCGCGCGATCAGCCAAAATCCGCAGGGCTTCCGGAAACTCGACGTTTTCAACGAGTTTGATGAACTCAAAAATATCACCGCCCCGCCCGCAGCCGAAACAATGCCAAATCTGCTTGCTCGGCGAAACGATCAAGGACGGAGTTTTTTCCGAATGAAAAGGACAAAGCGCTTTGGAGTTAACCCCGGCTTTTTTCAGCTGAACGTAACCCGAAAGCACTTCAGTAATCGACAGCCGGTCTTTGATTTGTTGAACGGGTGAGTCGAGCATAGGGTTTTATTCTCCCCCTGAAAGGGGGAGTTAGAGGGGGTAAAA
>JACQPC010000060.1 GCA_016207695.1 Candidatus Doudnabacteria bacterium
AAAAGGATGGTAATTTTAGCAAGAAAGGGTTAGGTCTAATTCGCGCGAATAGGAGAATAGTTTAGTGAATCGTATTTCCGAGGCAGTAAAGATTCTCAAAACTGGGGGCATTGTCGTTTATCCGACAGACACTGCCTATGGTTTGGCTGTTGATGCCACGAATGAAAAAGCCGTAAGAAAACTTTATCGGGTCAAGGGCCGGGAGTTCAAAAAACCCATTCATGTTATTGTGCCGACTAAATACTGCAATACTGTCACGTATTACAGTAAGATTGTGCGACTAAACAGTTTAGCAGAAAAATTAATCCGAAAGTTTTGGCCAGGGCCGCTGACTGTTGTTTTGCCGCTTAAGGGCAGGGGGAAGTCGTGGCAGATACTTTCGGCAGGAACCAAAACAATCGGCATTAGATATCCGGCAAATTTAATGGCTCAAGCGTTGGTTGAGCCTTTTAAAAGGCCCATAACTACGACTTCGGCAAATATTGCGGGCAAGCCGGATTGTTACTCAACTGCAGAAGTCAAAAAACAGTTTGCTAAATTCAAATACAAGCCGGATTTCTACCTGGATGGGGGGAAATTGCCCAAAAGGCCGCCGTCCACAGTGGTATCTTTGGTCGGGCATGTTAAGATATTAAGGCAAGGGCCGATTTCAGAAAAGGAAATAAAAAAAGCTTTACGATAAATGTTATTTGAACATACGCCGCATTATTTTACCAGGCGCTTGAATCGCGAGGTTAAAGAACTTTACTGGCATGAATTGCTGGTCAGCTTTTCGCTGACCCTGACTTATATTTTTGAGCCGATTTACCTTTATCGCCTCAATTATTCTCTTGTCGAAATCCTTTGGTTTTATTTTTTTGTCTACTGCTGGTACGCGATCCTGCTGATGGTGGTGCCAAGGATCACCAGCAGAATTGGCTACAAGCATTCGATTTTTTTAGGTTCCGTATTTTATGTCCTTTACTGGCTAGCGCTTTTTAGCATTGCCAAGTTTCCATATTTATTTTATTTTGCTCCAATTTTGTTTGCGCTGCAGAAGTCCTTTTATTGGCCCTCGTTTAACTCGGACATTGCTTTTGCGTCGGCCAAAACCCAGCGCGGCCGGGAAGTCGGGGTGCTCCTTTCTGAAGTGGAGCTAGTTTCAATTATCGGCCCGATCATTGGCGGCGCTATTTCTTATTTGTTCGGCTTTGCGGCGCTGTTTGGCTTTGGGGCTATTATGATGCTCACATCAGCTTTTCCCCTGTTTCGAAGCCCGGACATTTATAATTCCCATTACTTCAGCTTTGCCCGATTTGTCAAAATACTGCGGCAATACAAAGTTAACTTTTTCGCTTATTGGGGATATGCCGAAGATTTGATGCTCATGTCTGTTTGGCCGATTTTTATCTTTGCCACGGTTGGGCATGTTTTTGGCGTTGGCGTGGTAACCACAATCGCCAGCCTTTTATCCACGATTATTTTGTTGTCCATCGGGCGGCTTACTGATAAAATGCAAAAAAGGCCGCTGTTGCAATTGAGCACGGTTTTTTATGCCACGACTTGGATATTGAGGTTTATGGCTCGCACTGTCCCTTATGTGTTGGCCTTTGATACGGTTAACCGATTGGGCAAAGCCGCGGTCAATGTGCCTCTAAGCTCGCTGACCTATGAGATCGCGGGTTCCAAGAGTCGCGACTTGGGATTTGCCTATACAGTTTTTTATGAGTTTGCTCTCTCGATAGGCAAGATTTTTACCGCTTTGGCCGCAATTATAATTCTTGGTTATACTGGCAACATCTATTACGTATTTATTTTGGCCGGCTTTCTCACATTATTCTATGGCTTATTAAGGAAATAACTATGAGCTTAAAGCAGAAAGATTCACAAATCTACAATTTAATTCAAAAAGAGCGCAAGCGCGAAGCAGAAACCATTAACCTCATTGCTTCGGAAAATTTTGCTTCCAAGGAAGTCTTGGAAGCGCTTGGTTCCATATTGACCAATAAATACGCGGAAAACTATCCGAGAAAAAGATATTATGGCGGCTGCGAAGTGGTGGATGAAGTTGAGGATCTGGCAAAAGAGAGAGTGCGGAAAGCATTTGATCTGCCATTGGATTGGCACGTCAATGTCCAGCCATATTCTGGAAGCCCGGCAAATTTGGAAGTCTATAATGCTCTGCTCGAACCGGCAGATACCATTATGGCCATGGATTTGGCTTCGGGAGGGCATCTTACCCACGGCTCTCCAGTGAATTTTTCTGGCAAGACTTATAAGTTTGTGCACTATGGCTTATCGCCCAAAACCGGAAAGTTAGATTATATGGAAATTCTAAAGCTGGCTGACAAGGTTAACCCGAAATTGATCTTGTGCGGTTATACAGCTTATTCGCGCGAGGTTGACTTTAAGAAGTTCCGGGAAATTGCGGATAAGGTTAAGGCCATTGCCATGGCGGATGTTTCCCATATTGCCGGGTTGATTGTAGGCGGAGTACACATGTCGCCTATTCCATTTTTCGATGTTGTAACTACCACAGTGCACAAAACCCTGCGCGGACCTAGGGCGGCCATAATCATGTGCAAAGATAAATATGCCAGCGCCATCGATAAATCCGTATTCCCGGGCATGCAAGGCGGGCCGCATGAAAATGCGATTGCCGCGATTGCGGTAACATTCAAGGAAGCATCCATGGCGTCGTTTCGAAAATATGCAGAGCAGATCGTCAAAAACGCCAAGGCTTTGGCCAAGTCTTTGCAAGATTTTGGGTTCAAAATCGTTTCAGACGGCACAGATAACCATTTGATGATTGTAGATTTTACCAATAAAAATATTTCCGGCCTGGATGCCAGAAAACTGCTGGAATCAGCAGGTATAGTCACCAGCCAAAGCACGATTCCTCAAGACCCCAGAAAGCCTTGGGATCCATCCGGTGTTCGTCTGGGAACGCCTGCTGTTACTTCCCGCGGGATGAAAGAGAAAGAAATGAGCAAGATTGCGTCCTGGATTGCGGCGGTGATCACGGACCCGGCGGTCGCACCTAAAGTTAAGGAAGAAGTGCGGAGGTTTTGCAAAAACTTCCCCGCTCCAGGCTTATAATTCATGGATCAAGCAATTTTTCAAGCAGTTAACGGTTGGATCGGCAAATGGGTTTGGCTTGATGCGATTGGCAGATTTTTTGGCGGCGATTATTTTTTGTATTTGTTCACGGCAGTCATCGCCTTGCTTTGGTTAAACCAAGCCTTAAGGCAGCGAGTGTATTTGGCTTTGGGTTCGGCGCTGATTGCCCGCGGGCTGGTGGTAGAAATCATCAAAAGACTGGCTGCCCGGCCGCGGCCTTTCGAGCTTTCTGACGCAGGAGCATCTTTTCCTTCCGGCCATACGACTATTTATTTTGTCTTTGCCTTCGCCTTTTATGGCACTAAATACTTTTGGCCGTTTTTATTTTTGGCCATCGCAGGTTCAGTCGCCCGGGTGTTTATCGGCGTGCATTATCCCTTTGATATTCTGGCCGGAGCAGCAATTGGGGTAGTGGCTGTTTTCCTGCTCAAGGCTCTTTTCAAAAAGCAGTTTTTGAGCTAAAATATAGTGCACGCCGCGGTGGCGGACCCCGCACCAGTCCCGCCAAGGCGGGACGGTACGGGGCAAGCTGGCAGATTTACCCCGCACCGTAACATTCATTTTATTTTCAAGTGGGGCCGCTGTGGTGGAACAGGCAGACACGCACGACTCAAAATCGTGTGGCTTAACGGCCATGTCGGTTCGACTCCGACCAGCGGCACCACTTGGGTGTAAATTTGTCGTTACTGGTGCGGGGCGCACACGACTCAAAATCGTGCGGGAGCAATCCCATGAGAGTTCGACTCTCTCCCGCGGCACCACAATCTCCTTTTCTGGGAGTTTTTTATTTGCTAAACTTAAAACATATGGAAGAGACGCAAACAAAAACCACCGAGGATGC
>JACQPC010000058.1 GCA_016207695.1 Candidatus Doudnabacteria bacterium
AAACAGCCTTTACAAATGTCAGAAAATCTGATATAATATAGCTGAAAAGTGAACTTGGCTAGCCAAGTTCACTTTTCAGCTATATTATATCAGATTTTCTGACATTTGTAAAGGCTGTTTGGGTGATTTATAATAAAAATACATGAGCCTCAAGAAATACAAGCAAAAGCGAAAATGCTTGGCTGCTAATCAAGGAAAGAGATAATTATGCAAAAAAATAAACTAAGCCTTACTAATCTCGACAAAATCTATTTTCCTAAGGAAAAAATTACCAAAGGCGATGTCATTGCCTATTACGACAAAATCGCACCATTTATTTTGCCTTACTTAAAAGACCGCCCGCAATCCTTGCACCGGCATCCCAACGGTATTGCCGGCGAGAGCTTTTTCCAAAAGGACGTGGGAGAAATGCCGCCTGACTGGGTGCGGACGGAAAAAATCTATTCAGAATCCAACAAAAAATATCTGCACTACTTATTCATTAGTGCCAAGCCAAGCCTGCTTTACGCGGCCAACTTAGGCTGTATTGAAATGAACCCCTGGTTTTCCACTTTCAAGCACTTGGACAAGCCCGACTATCTGGTTTTGGACCTGGATCCGGAAAATATAGATTTTAAATATGTGGTGGAAGTCGCATTGTCTTTGCATAAACTGCTGGATAAAATCGGCGCTAGAAATTACTGCAAAACTTCGGGCGCCCGAGGCCTACATATTTATGTCCCGCTCGGCGCCAAATACACTTACAAGCAAGCCAAGCAATTTACGCATCTTATCGCCATGATTGCAGCCAAGCAGTTGCCCAAAATTGTGAGCTTAGAACGGCACCCGGCCAAACGGCAAAGAAAAGTTTACATTGACTATCTGCAGAATGCCAAAGCCCAGACTTTGGCCTGCCCCTACAGCCTGCGGCCCAAGCCCGGAGCCACGGTGGCTACCCCACTTGAGTGGAAAGAAGTTAAACCAGGTTTGGATCCCAAAAAATTCAATATCAGGACAATTTTTCCCCGAATAAAAAAACACGGCGATCTAATTAGACCGATTTTGGGCAAGGGAGTTAACCTGAAAAAAGCACTAAGCCGGTTGCCGCACTAAATTACAGTGCAAGCAACCGGCTCGTTCGATCAGCCGGCCAGCGGCAGCGTTTTGACGTTGCACGCCAACCCGGCTTTTTCCAAAACCCATATAACCCACCAGCCTGCATCCGCCAGCACTTCCAATCTGGTGTGCGCCAGCCTGGCCGAATGCTGGTGCCAGTGGTGGTTGTGATGCAACCCTTCTCCGCAGGTCAGCACAGCGACCACGAAGTTATTGAACGTGGTGCGGGCATGCGGCTCGGCCGTGTGTTGATACCCGAGCGGATGCGGATAGTGGCACAGTCCATTGATCGCCGGAGTCAGGATGAAAACGTAAGCCATGGCGTGAATCGCTGCGGCGATCAGTCCCCACCAGCCCAGAATCAAGCACAACAGCGCGATGCCCAACGCCAACCCCGACTTTTGATGGCAGAAGACGTGCTTATCCCACCAATCCTGACCATCAAGGATGTCGCGGGCGAACTTCTCGACCGTGTTTTTGTTTCTGGCCTCCCGCGCGTAGTAGAAGACGTTGCCGAATTCGATCTGCGGCAAGCCTTCCAGCAGCGGGCTATGCGGATCGCCGATCACATCCGTGTGCGCGTGGTGCTTGCGGTGCACGGCCACCCACTCCGCGACATCAATGCCCGTGGTCATCCAGATGACCAGCCGAAACGACCAGTCAGTTCTGGGCGCCAACTCAAGCGAACGATGCGTCCGGCATCGGTGCAGATACACGGTTGTCGCCATTACTGCGGCAACAAGCGGTATCATGGCGATTGCCACAGTAAAAGCTAACATGGGGTCTATTCCTCCTTGGGATTTGAACCAGGTTCCCTATCTTTAATCGTAGCAGAGAAAAAATGCCCAAACAAAAAGACCCTGAATCCCCTGAACTTGATTCAGGGTCAGGGTTGCGAAGGCTTGATATTTTTAAACGCTTCTTCGGTATCTGCTAACAGCTAGCGGAATGAAGACGACCAAAATTGCCGCAATCCAGGCAAGTGATTTCAAAAGCGGCTCCCCAATT
This sequence comes from Candidatus Doudnabacteria bacterium, assembly GCA_016207695.1. Taxonomy (GTDB): domain Bacteria; phylum Patescibacteriota; class Doudnabacteria; order UBA920; family O2-02-FULL-48-8; genus JACQPC01. The sequence continues at coordinate 2,104 of JACQPC010000058.1, forward strand.
TCCCCGCCCAAAGACATGGCCCGCACGGCATTGACCGAAACCGTGATCGGGCTGACATGGGCAAAGGCTTGCAACCAATTGGGCATGGTTTCGACTGGCACAAAAAGCGAACTGGCAAAAATCAGCGGGAATACCCAAATAAATCCGGCCACTTGCGCGGTTTCCGTGTTTTTCACCATCAAGCCGATTGTTGCGGCAATCCAAGAAAAAGCAAATCCCAAAATCAAAGCCAGCAGCAAAGCGCCCACGGCATTGCCCAGGCCGTTTTGAAATTGAAATCCAATAAGGTATCCTACGATAACCATCAAAATAATCACAAAAATATTTCTGATCCCGTCTGCCAGAGTGCGGCCGGCCAAAACCGCGCTTCTGGACATAGGCAGGGAGCGGAAGCGGTCGATCATGCCATGCATTAAATCATCCGCCAACCCAACGCCGGTCTGCATGGAGCCGAAAATCACGGTTTGGACAATAATGCCCGGAATCAAATAATCAATATAATCCACACCTGGGATTTTAATGGCGCCGCCGAAGACATAGGCAAACAACAGCAAAAACATGACTGGCTGAATGCTCGAGAACACAATCAACTGCGGCAGCCTTAAATACCGGATTAGGTTCCGGTCGCTCATGGCAAAAATGTCAGAGATTGTCCACTTCAGGCTCATGTTTTCCGGTTAATTTCAAAAATACGTCATCAAGCGTTGGGCGGCGCTGCAGAATATCTTTGACTTCAATGCCGGCCAAATCCAGCCTTCTGATAACTTCGGTAAGGATCGCGGTTGAACCGCGAATGGGCAACCGGATATAGCCGTTTATCGGATCAACCTGCGGCTCGCTAATGCCCAAGCCCGCAATGGCAGTGGCAGCCGCCTGCCGCTGGTCGGGGTTCACAATATCCAGCTCCAAAATATCCGTGCCGAACTTGGATTTAAGCTCGTTCGGAGTCCCTTGGTCAATAATTTTGCCGTGATTGATAATCGCTATCTGATTTGCCAGCTGGTCGGCTTCCTCCAAATGCTGGGTGGTCAAAAGCACAGTGGTGCCTTTGCTCACCAATTGCCTGATCATTTTCCAAAGGTCAATTCTACTTTTGGGATCCAAGCCAGTGGTTGGCTCATCTAAAAATAAAACCTTGGGTTTGGCAACCAAACTTGCGGCCAAGTCAAGACGTCTTCGCATGCCGCCGGAATAGGTTTTGGCTGGGCGATCTGCCGCATCCATCAAATCAAACTGTTCAAGCAGTTCCACTGCTCTTTGTTTGGCATCATTGTTTGGCAAATGATAAAGCTTGCCAACCAGTTCCAGATTCTCCCGGCCAGTCAAATGTTCGTCCACTGCCGCGTATTGCCCGGCCAAGCCGATCATGGAGCGAAGCGCTTGCGCATCCGCCGCCACATCTAGGCCCAAAACTTTGGCCTCTCCAGCCGTTGGCTTAAGAAGGGTTGTAAGAATCCTGACCAAAGTGGTTTTGCCCGCGCCATTAGGCCCAAGCAGACCAAAAATAATTCCCGCCGGGACTTCCAAATCCATACCATCAATGGCTTTGACAGTCTTGTAGTATTTGGTTAAATTTTTTACCTCAATGGCAGGCATATGTTTGAATACGTCTGATCATTCTAAAAGCTCAGGCTCGATTTGTCAATCATGATAAAATCGATTATATTAAAGCCATAAAAATCATATGCCTACCAGAATTGACATAAAAACCTTGATTTCTGACGCCCGCGGAAAAGTTGCGCAAAAAAACTTTGAAAATTTGGGTTTGAAGGGTAAGATCAAATCCGTCACTATCGTAGATTCATACCTGGTTGACAAAAGGATGAAGCTGACGGATTACAAAAAAGCCGCTTCAGTCCTAACCAATCCCCAAGTTGAGCATTTCCACATAAATACAACCAATCCTCCTCACAAATTTGATTGGGTAATAGAAATAGGCTACCTTCCGGGTGTGACGGACAATATCGGCCACACGGCCAAAGAAACCATAGAAGATCTATTAAAAAAGAAGTTCAAACGGGACGAGCACGTCTATGCATCCCAGCTTTTTTTTATTACCGGAAAGTTGAATGAAGAGGAAGTCAAAAAAATCGCCTCCTCACTTTATAATCCACTAATTCAGCGAGCAGAAGTCAAAAGCTATCGGCAATTCGTGAAGAATAAGGGGATGGGCCGCAAAATTCCTAAAGTGGTGCTGAAACCAAAAAAATTAGTGACGCAGGTTAATCTGGATGTTAACAATGAAGAATTAGCCAAAATCGGAAAACAAGGAATTGCCAATGCCGATGGGACAAGGCGAGGACCCTTGGCTTTGGATTTGTTCTACATGAAAGCTATCCAGAAGCATTTTGAAAAGCTTAAGCGAAAGCCGACTGATCTGGAACTGGAGGCCTTAGCGCAAACGTGGAGCGAGCACTGCAAACATACCATTTTTGCCAACCCTGTGGATGAAATTCAGGACGGCTTGTTTAAAACTTATATCAAACGGGCGACTGAAATTATTCGCAAGAAAAAAGGGAAACAAGATTTTTGCGTGTCTGTGTTTAAAGATAATTCCGGAGCCATTATTTTTGACAACAAACACTTAGTGACGCATAAAGTTGAAACCCATAATACCCCATCTGCCCTTGATCCCTTTGGCGGAGCTATTACAGGCATTGTGGGAGTTAATCGCGATACATTAGGCTTCGGCTTGGGTGCAAAACCGGTGATCAACACTTACGGATTTTGCTTTGGCAACCCCAAAGACAAACGGCATTTATATAAAGACCCTGAGCTTAAGCATATGATGCTACCGCCCAAAAGAATTATGCAAGGAGTGATTAAGGGAATAAACGTTGGGGGCAACTGTTCCGGCATTCCGACCGCCTTAGGTTTTATGCAATTCGACGACCGCTACCGCGGCAAGCCTTTAGTGTTTGCTGGCACGGTTGGTTTGATTCCTAAGAAAGCCGGAAAGCTGACACTGCATGAAAAACAAGCTTTGCCTGGCGATTACATTGTTATGGTTGGCGGCCGGGTCGGCGCTGACGGAATCCATGGCGCGACTTTTTCTTCCGAAGCGATTGATAAAGGCAGCCCTTCAACCGCGGTTCAGATCGGCGATCCGATAACGCAAAAAAAATTCAGCGATGCTTTGGTTAAAGAAGCTAGAGACCAGGGTTTATACCACAGCATTACGGACAACGGCGCCGGCGGACTATCCAGCTCAGTGGCTGAAATGGCCAAGGAATCCGGCGGCTGCTTGGTTTGGCTGGATAAAGTGCCCCTTAAATACCCCGGGCTTGAGCCATGGAAAATCTGGATTTCTGAATCACAGGAGCGAATGACTTTGGCAGTGCCAAAAAATAAATGGCAGCCATTGCAAAAATTGCTGGCCCGCCGGGGAGTAGAAGCAACTGTCATCGGCCAATTCACTAATTCAGGAAAATGCCTTGTAAAATACAAGAACCAAACCGTGCTTGATTTGGACATGGAATTTTTGCATAATGGGTTGCCAACTAAAAACCTTAAAAGCAAGCCAGTCAAACATCAAAACCCGGAACCTCCGCTGCAGCATATAAAAAATTTCACCGAAACTTTGAAATCCGTGCTCGGAAGATTGAACATTGCCAGCAGTGACTTTGTTGCCAGCCAATATGACCATGAAGTGCAGGCTGGTTCAGCGCTCAAACCGTTGCAGGGTGCTGGCAAAGTTAATGGCGATGTATCTGTTGTCCGGCCTGTGCTTAATTCCAAAAAAGCCGTGATTTTATCGCATGGCATTAATCCAACTTATTCTGATATTGATACTTATCACACGGCCGCAGCCGCGATTGATACAGCCATCAGGAATGCAGTGGCAGCCGGCGCTGATTTGTCGCACTTTGCCTTGCTTGATAATTTCTGCTGGTGCTCATCGAACGAACCGGAAAGGTTATATCAATTGAAACAAGCAGTGAAGGCTTGCTTTGATTACGCTGTTGCCTACGAAACTCCTTTCATCTCCGGCAAAGACAGCATGTTCAATGACTTTACGGGTTTTGATGAGAAAGGACAGCCCATAAAAATTTCTGTGCCTCCCACTCTGCTAATCACCGGGATTGGGGTGATTGAAGACGCGATCAAAGTAGTTTCTCTGGACGCTAAGTTTGCCAATGATTTAGTTTATATTTTAGGAGAAACATTCGACGAGCTTGGGGCTTCCGAATACTACGCCTTACTTTCAGAACAAATGAAACGCAATTTTACCGGAAACAAAGTTCCTAAAGTCAATGCTTTGAAAAATAAAAAGCTTTACCAAGATTTACAAAAGTGCATAGAAGCAGATTTGGTTGCTTCCAGCATAAGCGTAAGCCGCGGCGGTTTGGCCACAGCTTTGGCCAAAAAAGCAATCGGCGGACGGCTCGGTATTAGCATTTCTTTGGAAAACCTGCCAGGCAATGTTCAAAGAGACGACCAAGCCTTATTTTCCGAATCGCAAGGAAGAATCCTAGTTACTGTTGATCCCAAAAACCGGGAAGAATTTGAAACCATGATGGCTGGCAACAGCTTTTCGCTTATTGGCAAAATCACTGCTGATAAGACCATTAGAATCAAAGGCTTATCCGGAAAAACAATGGTCAACCTGGAAGTTTCAGAAGCCGAAAAAGCATATAAATCAACTTTCAAAGGATATTAATATGGCAAAACCTAAAGTGGTCGTCATGTCCGGATACGGACTTAATTGCGAAGAAGAAACCAAGTTCGCTTTTGAACAAGCCGGGGCTGTGGCGGAAATTGTTCACATTAACGATTTAATTGATGGAATTAAAAAATTAAAAAACTATCAAATCATGGTAGTTCCGGGCGGCTTTTCTTACGGCGATGACACAGGTTCTGGCAAGGCTTTTGCCAACAAAGTTAAAAACCATTTATC
>JACQPC010000057.1 GCA_016207695.1 Candidatus Doudnabacteria bacterium
AAGCCGTACTGGGGATGTGCATTATGTCTCCAGGCTTTACACCAAGCGCAATGAGAAGCTGGCGGTGAAAGAAATTTTAAGCGATACTTCCATTTCAGAATTTGCCAAGATTTGGAAGGAATACGAGGATCGAAAATCAATTGAGGCAAAAATTGTGAAAGATGCTGATTATGTGGATGTTGATTTGGAGCTCATGGAGCAAGAATACAAAGGAAACCAGCTAAGGAAGCAATTCGCCGAAAGCCGCAAAATCGTTTTTTCTCGCCTTTATACCAAAACCGCCAAGCAAATCTGGCAGGCGATTCAGAAGTCCAATCCTCACGATTGGCATTTACATGCCCGCAACCGCCTCACAGCGGGTGATTGGAAAAAGAAATCCAAGAAAAAATAATGTCAGAAAATTTTCGCAACGCGGCCAAAGCTTTCATAGTCAAGGATGGAAAGCTTTTGTTATTAAAAAGGCGCCCTAATGATGTTCACAAGCCCGGACAGTGGGATATTCCCGGCGGCCGTTTGGAGTTAGGTGAAAATCCTTTTGAAGGCTTAAAGCGCGAAACTCGCGAGGAAACAGGCCTCGAAATCGAAATGGTTATGCCGATTGATGTGCATTTTTTCACCCGCGATGACGGCCAAAAAATCCAGCTGACAATTTTTATCTGTAAACCAAAATCAGAGGATATTAAATTGTCAGAAGAACATACGGAATACAAGTGGATGGATTTGGAAAATCCAAAAGACGACTTTCCAGAATGGCTACACGGAGTAATCGAGAGGTTTAATAAACTAGAACTATCCAAGCATATCTAAGAACCCAATAGACATAAATTCAGCGATCGCCGTTTTTACGTATATGGCGTGGATTGGGAAGAGCTGTTATAATATCTAAGATTTTGCCGGCGTAGCTCAGCTGGTAGAGCAATGCTTTCGTAAAGCAGAGGTCGTCAGTTCGATCCTGACCGCCGGCTCCAGAAGGAAATTTATAGAAAAGTCAAGAGCGTAAAAAATGGCCAGCCTTGCCAAAAAGGCATTTTTTGTTTATACTGACAGACGCTTAAACTGGTTTTCGGCATCGGCGTCTGTCATTCCGGACTCCGATCCGGGATCTAAAAAATGACAGAAACACCCAGCCAAAAACCGCCGAAAAGCGTGAGTAAATGGCAAATTGCAAGTTTGGCCATGGAGTTAGGATTCATAATCGCGTTGCCGCTTGTGGCGTTCGGCTTGATAGGCAAGCGGCTTGATGCAAAATTCGGAACTTCGCCGTGGCTTACTTTAGTTGGAACCTTATTAGCGATAGCCGCAACGACCGTTTGGCTGATACGAAGATTCAAAGAAATAATAAATAGGTCAAAATAATGTTAGCTCTTCCACCTCTTGTTGCTGAACCAATATTCCAAATCGGATCATTCCCGGTAACCAACACTTACATCAATTCGTTGGTTGCGGTTTTGATTTTCTTGGTTGCCGGTTTTTTATTGCGTAAAAAACAGGCGATGATTCCCAGGGGTTTTCAAAACGTGGCAGAAGGCATCCTGGAATTCATGCTGGGATATGTTGATCGCGTGACAGGAGAGCGCAAAAAATCCCTTAAATTTCTGCCCATTGTCGGGGGATTATTTTTGTTTATTCTAATTTCCAACTGGATGGGCCTTATCCCAGGCACCGGTTCCATTGGCCGATGGCTTTTGGTTCATGGCGAGCAGGAACTAGTGCCGATATTTCGCCCGGCTAATTCGGACCTGAATATGACTTTGGCCATGGCGGTTTTTGCGGTAGTGACTTCCCATATTCTAGGAATTGCCGCGATTGGGTTTTTTAAGTACGCTAATAAGTTTATTAAACTTGGTGATTTATACAGATCTTTACGCAAGGGAGGAATCAACATCATGATAGCTTCATTTGAATTCGGCGTTGGCATTATTGAAGTTTTTTCTGAAATCGCCAAAATGGTATCTTTAAGCCTAAGGTTATTCGGTAATATTTTTGCCGGCGAGGTCTTGCTTACTGTAATAGCTGGCCTAGTTGCATATCTAGTGCCGTTGCCATTCATGTTTCTTGAGTTACTCGTTGGTTTTATTCAGGCTATAGTTTTTTCTATGTTAACATTAGTTTATCTGACCATGGCCACTGCGGAGTTGCCTACGGAAGCACATCATTAAAGGTAATTAATTCTTCCACCGACGAATAAACTCAAAATAATTAACGTCGAGTAGGGAGATTAAGAAAGGAAATAATTAATATGGATCCAGAAGCTGTGAAGTTTTTGGCCAAAGGGCTTACCATTGCCATTGGCGGATTTGCGCCAGCGTTAGCCATCGGCTGGACGGCAACCAAGGCCATGGAATCAATTGGCCGCAACCCGGAATCAGCCGACAAACTGTTTGTGCCCATGTTGTTGGGCATGGCGTTTGCCGAAGCCATCGCTATTTACGCCTTAGTCATTACTTTTATTTTGTAGGGTACAGGGCACAGGGTGCAGGGATCAGTAAAAACTAGACCCTGTCCCCTGAACCCTGACTCCTAAATCTATGGATTTACAAAGCATAATTTTAGCCGTAACGGAAACGGCTCAAGAAGCGGTTGAGCCTTTAAAAGACGGGGGTGTTTTGGGCACTCTTGGCATCAACTGGAAGCTGTTCATCGCGCAGTTGATCAATTTTGGAATTGTTTTGTTTATTTTCTGGAAATGGGTGGTCAATCCTCTGGGCAGGACCCTCACCGAGCGGCAGGAAAAAATTGAGAAAGGGCTTAAATACTCTGAAGCAATGGAAGAAGAGAAGAAGAAATTTGACGACTGGAAGCAACAAGAAATGAAAAAAACCAGATCCGAAGCAGACAATATTATGCGCACCGCATCTGACGCCGCGAATAAAATTAAACAAGAAACCATTTCTAGCGCGCAGAGTCAAGCCAATCAGCTTCTGAAGCAAGCTAAGACAAACATTGAAAGCGAAAAAGTACAAATGCTTAGAGAAGCCAAGGAAGAACTGGCGACATTGGTCGTGGCCGCTTCGGAAAAAGTTCTAAAATCCAAGCTGGATAGCAGCAAAGATAAAGAATTAGTAGCGGATAGCTTAAGAAATATTAAATAGTCTTTTATGAAATTCAGCGCTAAACAATACGCCCAAACCTTACATGACTCATTGTCAGAATCCAAGCCGCCTGACACAGACAAGATTTTGGATAATTTTGTGACCGTGCTTGTCGAAAATAATCAGATCAGGTTGTTTGATGAGATAGCTGATGAGTTTATGAAAATTGACCTTGACAGGAAGGGAATAAAATTGGCTGAAGTTTCCTCCGCGAAGCCCTTAAGCCTCGCAAACGAACAGAAAATCATTGAACAGTTGAATCACTTAGTCTCGTCCAAAGTCCAGCTCAAAAAGCAAATAGACGAGAATTTGCTTGGCGGAGTGGTTATTCGCTTGGACGACAAGCTGATTGACATCTCGGTTAAAAACGAACTAAAGCAATTAAGAAGTGAGTTAATTAAATAATTGCGCAATGCTGAACTTGATTCAGCATCTCAAGATGAGATCCTGACTTTCGTCAGGATTGCGGATAAGCAACATGAATATTATCGAGCAATTACGGCAAAAGATAGAAAAATTTGAAGCCGCGACTAAAGTTGAGACCGTGGGCACAGTTTTGAGCGTCGGCGACGGCACTGCCAAAGTTTTGGGACTTTCAAATGCCAAATCCTCGGAAATGTTGGAGTTTCCGGGCGGCACGCTAGGGGTTGCCTTGAATCTTGAGCAAGATTCGATTGGCGCTGTGCTGCTCGGTGATTATTCTCACATTAAACAAGGTGACAAAGTCAAAGCCACAGGGAAAATTTTATCTGTTCCGGTGGGGGATGCCTTAATCGGAAGGGTGGTCAACCCCTTAGGCCAGCCATTGGACAATAAAGGCGAAATAAAGGCTGATAAGTTTTATCCAGTTGAAAAAATCGCGCCAGGTGTAATTGAGAGACAGTCAGTCAATGAACCGCTGCAAACCGGCATTAAAGCTATCGACGCCATGATTCCGATCGGAAAGGGCCAGCGCGAATTGATAATCGGAGACAGGCAAACTGGAAAAACCGCGATTGCGGTCGATACGATCGTCAACCAAAAAGATAAGAACGTTATCTGCATTTACGTGGCCATTGGGCAGAAAGAATCCAAAGTAGCGCGGATCATGGCGGAGTTGCAAAAGCATGATGCCCTAAGTCATACGATTATTGTAGTGGCCGGTGCTTCTGATCCGGCTGCATTGACATATATTGCGCCGTTTGCCGGCTGCGCTATGGGCGAGTATTTTATGGACCAAGGGAAACATGCTTTGATAATTTATGACGATCTTTCCAAGCACGCTGTGGCTTATCGTGAAATCTCCTTACTTCTGCGAAGACCGCCAGGACGAGAAGCATATCCAGGAGATGTTTTCTACCTTCACTCCAGACTGCTTGAACGTGCGGCTAAGCTTTCAGATAAAAACGGCGGAGGCTCGCTGACTGGTTTGCCGATTATCGAAACGCAAGCTGGCGATGTTTCCGCCTATATTCCGACCAATGTCATTTCCATCACGGACGGGCAGATTTTTCTTGAGTCTGATTTGTTCTACCAAGGCATTCGCCCGGCCTTGAACGTCGGGATTTCTGTATCACGCGTGGGATCAGCAGCACAAGTAAAATCCTACAAAAAAGTTGCGGGCAAATTGAGGTTAGATTTGGCGCAGTTCAGGGAACTGGCCGCATTCGCGCAGTTTGCATCTGATCTTGATCCGCAGACCAAAGCTAGAATTGAGCGTGGAAGAAGGATTACCGAGGTTTTGAAGCAGGAGCAATATGCCCCCATGCCTGTAGGCAATCAAGTTGCGATTGTCTATGCCGTAACCAATGGTTATATGGATGATGTGGCACTTGATAATGTCAAAGACTGGGAAGATAAGTTTCATAAGTTTATGAATATTCAGTATAAGAGCTTGCTTACGAAAATCTTGACAGCTAAGGATTTTGAAAAAGAAATTGAACCTGAATTGAAAAGCGCAATTGAGGAGTTCAAAAAAAGCTATGCCCAGTAATACAACTTCCCGCGTGTTCTACTATGTATACATTCTCGAAAGTTTAAAAGACGGTAAACACTATGTAG
>JACQPC010000061.1 GCA_016207695.1 Candidatus Doudnabacteria bacterium
CGATGAAGGTGAACCAGAACAAGGAGTTTGTTCTGCCGCTCATTTCCGAGGGCGCCAATCTCGAGACTTCTTCGGCGAACGAGCTTTGGATTGTGAAACGGCTCTGGGAGCAGGAGAAATTCAATGCCAAAATTCGGGTTTTGTGCAACGGCCCGAAAACGCAAAAATATCTAAGTCTCATCGAGGAGCTTGACCGCAAAGGGGTGATCATTACGCCGATTATCGAGGAATGGCAGGAGATGGAATTTTTCCGTAGATACAAAGGCGAGGTGGGCATCCGCGTGGATCTGGATGTGAAGGTCAAATCGCATTGGGACAAGCGGTTCAACCATTTCGGTTTTCCCGAGGAAGAGCTCCTCAAAATGGGCAAGATCCGCAATCTGGGAATTTTAAGCTACCACATCTCGAGCCAGATCGAGAAGATTGAAGGGCTGACCGCGCCGATCAAGCGGGCCGTGGCGCTTTACGCAAAGCTGCGCCTGAAAAATCCGCAGCTTGATACCATCAATATTGGCGGCGGCGCCGGCGTGCCGTATGAGAAGCGGCCTTTTTACACCGGCAAGGCGGCGGCGCATTTCATTGTCCGTACCTTCAAGCAGGTCTGCCGGAAATTGGATGTCAAAGAGCCGAATATCATCTGCGAATGGGGGCGCTGGGCCGTGGCGCCGGCGCAGATTTCAATTTTTAAAGTGCTTTCCCAGAAAGACGTGGAAAATGGCCATACCAAGAAGTGGTACATCGTGGATGGCAGTTTTATGAATGATTTAGCAGACACCTGGGCCATCCATCAGAGATGGCACATCGTGCCAGTTAATGATATGGCGAGTCGGCGCCTGCAGAAAGTTTGGCTCACCGGCTCCTCCTGCGACAGCGATGATAAATACACGGCGGGCGGTGGGTATATTTTATTGCCAAAGATTGAGGAGGGCTATGACCAATACATTGCCATTTTCGATACCGGCGCATATCAGGATTCCCTGGCTTCGCATCACTGCCTCTTATCGAGTCCGGCGAAGATCATCGCCCAGGATGGCGACATCACCATTGCGCGCAAGCGCGAAACCGCAGAGGAAATCGGCAAACAATTCGGGTGGTAAAATTTTTTCGACATGAACGTCAAATTTTTCACCGAGCTTGACAGGAAAAGTGTTCTGGAGGCCGGGGGCAAGGGGGCCTCGCTTGGGGAGATGACCAGCGCCAAAATTCCCGTGCCGCCGGGGTTTGTGGTTTTGGCCGCGGCTTTTGACCGCTTCCTCGCAGAAACCGATTTAGATTCGGAAGTCGAAGCGATTTTAAAAAAAGTCAACGCCAAAGACGTGAACTCTGTAGATAAAGCCTCGGCCGAGATCCGGGATTTGATCCACCGCGAGCAGATGCCCAAAGATTTGCAAAAAGAAATTGTCGCGGCTTATGATATTTTATTCCCCTCCCTTGAGGGGAGGGGCAAGGGGAGGGTGAAAGGACTTGTTGCGGTCCGCTCGTCAGCCACTGCCGAGGATTCCAAAGTCGCCTCCTGGGCAGGGGAACTGGAGACTTATCTGAATGTTCAGGAAAAAGGTTTAATCCGCGCGGTAATGAAGTGCTGGTCCTCGCTTTTTACGCCGCGCGCGATTTTTTACCGCTTTGAGAAGAAACTGCACCGCAAGCCGGTTTCTGTCGCGGTGGTGGTGCAGGAAATGGTTCAGTCCGAGATTTCCGGCGTTGCTTTCACCGTGCACCCGGTTACAAAAGACTACAATCAAATGGTGATTGAGGCCGGGTTTGGTCTGGGGGAAGCGATCGTTTCCGGCCAGATCACGCCAGATACCTACGTTGTGCACAAAAACGATTTTTCGATTCTCGATATAAATGTTTCAGAGCAGAAGATGGCAATTGTCAGAAGCGCTGGCGGCGATATTCACAAGAACCTGTCTGTAAAAGTAGGCAGCAAACAAAAACTCACGGGCAAGCAGATTGTGACACTCGCGAAAATCTGCAAAGGCATTGAAAAACACTACAAACACCCGCAAGACATAGAATGGGCCTATGTGAAGGGCAAATTCTACATCACTCAATCCCGCCCGATAACGACTTTATGAAAACTTACGTGTTCATTGACGCATCAAATCTCTTTTACGGAGGCGAAATGTCCTTCTACTCACAATTCAAGGTCGATCTCGGAGACCCGAACCGCTACCGGACCTTAGGTGAGCTGGTAGCAGCCGTCTACCGGCAAATTTACTATTACAACAACGAGCGAATCCACACCAAATTAAAAATGCCGCCCAAGCTTTATGCCGAGCGACATCAATTAACAACTAATCCCGTATCCGTTAGACTGTAGACAAGATGTCTAAAGAACGGGGAGCAGGCCAGTTAGTGCTATCGGGCGATGGTGATTTTTTGCCGGTGTTGAAACACTTAAAAGATCAGGGTAAACAAGTTATACTCCTTGCAAGAGGCCCGCGAACGGCAAAGGAGATAAGACAGTTTGCAGGACCCAATTTCAGGGATTTTGAATACCTGAAATTCCTTCTGAAAATGGATGACATATAAAACGAAGCGGACTCGTATAGAATCCGCTTCACGTTTAGTACTTATAGCGTATACTAAAGCTGCTAAATTTGTCAAATGGCCTATGCCAAGGGTAAATTCTATATCATCCAATCAAGGCCAATCACGACATTGAAGTAATATTCATATTTTCCAATTCTATGGAATTGGATACCAAATTTTACCAAATTATGGCTTTGAAATGAGGATTAAATACGAATTATATTGGGAGGATATTGGTGAAAGAGTAATTTACGCAGAATTGGACGATTATGCTTGGAAACTACCCGAAAAAGTATTTAGATATAGAAAAAAGAATTCTCTATATATTTATCATCATGGAAAAATGGCCGCATTTTATTCCAAGGATGATTCCCGGATAGAGGCAGCGATTGGAAGAAAATTTTTTAGTAAATCGATCAATGCGGCAAAAGTCGGTAAGCTCCAGGTAAGGAGTTTTAATAAAGTTAGAAACTATCAAAAAAAGATAAAAC
>JACQPC010000063.1 GCA_016207695.1 Candidatus Doudnabacteria bacterium
CAAAAGATAATCTAAAAAAAGGTCTGTTTGCGGTAAGTAGGGTTGTGGGGGTTGGGAATCCCTTGCAGGTTTTGAATAATATTTTAGTAAAAACCGACCAAGGGCGAATCAGGCTTTCTTCAACAAATTTAGAAATAGGGGTTAATACTTGGGTTGGTGGCAAAATTGAGGAAGAGGGGGCGCTTACCGTGCCAGCCAAGCTTATTAATGAATATATAAACAACCTTCCCACAGAAAAAGTTCAACTGACAGTCAAAGACACAACTCTAAATCTAATTTCAGAGAATTATAAAACCAATATTAAGGGATTGTCTTCTGAAGACTTTCCGCTGATCCCCCAAATTACCGACGAAGCCTTCGCCAAAATTGACGGGGCAGAGCTTAGGGATGTCTTGTCAGAAACCATCTGGGCTGCGGCTGCCAATGAAACACAGCCGGAAATCTCCGGAATTTTCATGGCTTTTGACGCGGATAAGCTGCGGGTTGCCGCAACGGACCGCTACCGGCTGGCTGAAAGAATTGCCCAGCTTAAGGAGCCGGTCCGGGGGGCAAGAGACGTTATTGTGCCTTTTCGCACCATTAGCGAGTTGTATAAAATATTAAGCGTTTCTGCTGGTGTTGTTGAGGTTTATTTTTCGGAAACCCAGGTGCTGTTCAAAATTGATGAAACCGAGCTGATCTCCCGCTTAATCGACGGGCAATACCCGGATTACCAGCAAATAATCCCAAAAAGTTTCAAGACCGAAGCTACAGTCCCTCGTGAGGAATTGATTCATGCTATTAAGGCCACTTCTCTCTTTGCTTCCGAGTCCAACAATGTTCAGTTGGAGGTTTCCGAAGGTAATGGAGTCAAGGTTACGGCCTCCTCTGCGGCAGCCGGCGAAAACGAAACCGTGGTCAAAGCCAAGGTAGTAGGCTCTGCAAACAGCGCCATGTTTAATTTCCGCTACTTGCTTGATTGCTTGAATAATTTGCGCGAGGCTAATGTGGTGGTAAAAATGATCAACGACTCCTCTCCTGCCATGATTGTCCCCGAAGGCCGGACCAACTATTCCTACATTGTCATGCCGATAAAAACCTGAAGGGTTTTTATGCAGTTAACCAAAGTTCAACTTCAGAATTTCCGGAATTATAACAAAGCCGAGGTCAACTTAAGTTCTGACCTCGTCTTAATTTTGGGGGAAAACGCCTCCGGCAAGACTAATTTTTTGGAAAGCATCTATTATTTATCAACGCTTTACTCCTTCCGCGCCCCTGATTCATCGCTTACTAATTTGCAGGCTGATTTTTTTTCGATCAAGGGAGCAAACCAAGCGCATGAGTATGAGGTTGTTGTTGAGAAGAGCCCAAAAACCCGCCGCGGACTGAAAATTGACGCAGTCAAAGTCAAAAAGCCGGCTTGGAGTTCATTTCAGACAGTCTTGTTTGAGCCAAGCGATCTTAATCTGTTTACGCTGGGGCCGAGCATGCGGCGCAGATATTTGAATCAGGCTATTTCGCAGAAAGACAAGATTTATGCGGCCGATATGGCAAGTCTGGAGCACGTGTTAAAACAAAAAACCGCCCTGCTTAAGGAAATTGCGGAAAACCGAGCCAAGTCAAGCCAGCTGATGTTTTGGAACGAGCAGCTTGAGCAGATATCCAGCAGGATAAAGGAGGCCCGGGCGTTTTTTTTAGATTTTTTGCAAGCCAGATTTGAGGAAGTTTATAAGAACTTGACAGGTTTTGGAAGCAGCTTTGCAGTTGAATATAAAACCCAACCTGTCACCCTCGAATCTTTAAAAGTGCATATTGAGGCTGAAGTTTGGGCTGGCATTTGTTTAATCGGGCCGCACCGGGATGATTTTTTGGTCAAAAAAGACAGCGGGCCGAACATCTATAATTCCTCCCGCGGCGAACTGCGCTCCCAGGTTTTGGCCATGAAACTCCTGCAGGCGGAATATTTGTCGGACAAAGAAAAACCAGGCACCAGTGAAGCGGTGCCTGGCAGGCCAGTAATTCTACTGGATGACGTGTTTTCCGAGCTGGATGAAACGCGCCGCGCCAAATTGATTGAAAACCTCTCTGGCAATCAGATTTTTATCACTTCCACCGAAGAGCACCATTTACCTAAGCTGAAAAGTGATGCCCAGATTTTGAAAGTGGAAAATAATCAGATAAAATAATAAAAAACTTAATCGCCGACTTGGCCTTTGGTTTTGTCCTCGGGCGGAAGCTGGTCGTAAAGGTCCAGGATCAGTTTTTCGATGGCTGTGGGATTGGCCACCTTGGTAAACTCGAATCTCACAGTTTCTCCGGCTGTTTGAACATACACATTGCCGAAGTCCAAAAAAGTTTCAAAAAACCCGTGCACTTCGGCCGTGACATCCTGCAGCCGGTTTAAATGCAGTTCGGAAATAGTGTGCCTGATTAAGCTGGTTTGAGTAATATCCACGATGCGTTCATTGGTGATGATTTGAATATTTAAATAATAAATCACCCAAAGAATCAAGAGCCCAAGCATGAGAAACATCAGATAAATGCTCTTAATGAGATTGTAAATTTCTATGTATGGCGAAACGAGGATTTGTGGAGCATATTGTTTGATTAGACCATCCCCTACCAACAATATGGCCACGAAGAGAGCCCAGGCCAAGAGCTTGAGAACCAGTACGAACCAATGCTGGCGGATTATCAAATAGATTTTTTCACCTTCTTGCTGCCCGGGGAATAAGGTTTTTTCAACGTTTAGCCAGCGCATTAAAATTTGAGTAGATTAAGATTATCAACTGCGGCGCCGTAGAGCCCGGCGGCGATGACTATGTATAAGAGCGAGACGGCAAAAGCTAAAAGCTTGTTTTTTCCAAATCGGATTAGGGCATACATGGCCAGCATGCTGTAAATAACAAACACAGCCATGATCAGGTAAAACACCAGCGCGATAACGGCGTGGGTAAGGCTTGCGGGTTGATAAATTGGAGTCATTAAAGTAATGTCTGTTTCTGATCCCGGGGGATTTTTTTAAGATGTTTATATGCAGCCGGCGTGGCCACCCGCCCTTTAGGTGTGCGGACAATCAGGCCGAGCCTAAGCAGATAAGGTTCATGAATGTCTTCGATGGTGTCTGCCTCTTCCGAGGTGGCAGCGGCCAAGGAAGACAATCCTACCGGACCGCCGGCAAATTTTTCTATCAAAACCTCCAGCATGCGCCTATCGTTGGCATCTAGTCCCAAATCATCGACCTCTAGCTGATTTAATGCCTCAAGCGCTATATTTCTGCTAAGCTTGCCCGAAGCCTTGATTTGGGCGTAGTCCCGCACCCGCTTGAGCAGACGATTGGCAATTCTAGGCGTGCGGCGGGCGCGCAGAGCCACCTCTTTTTTGCTGGCCGAATCGATTTTGATTTTGAGAATTTTACTGGAGCGCTCGAGAATCTGTTCTATTTCGTCGGGTTCATAATAATCCAACCGGTAAGTCATCCCGAACCGGTCGCGCAAGGGCGAAGAGATAAGGCCAACGCGCGTGGTCGCTCCAATTAACGTGAACTTGGGTAAATCCAGGCGCAAGGCTTTGGCTCCTGCTCCCTTGCCCAGCACAATGTCCAGGCAGTAGTCTTCCATGGCAGGATAAAGAATCTCCTCGACTATCTTGGGCAGCCGATGAATTTCGTCAATGAATAAAATATCGTTATTGGAAAGGTTGGTCAAAAGTGCGGCAAGATCTCCAGTTTTTTCGATTGCAGGTCCAGAAGTAACCTTGATATTGGTGCCGACCTCGCGGGCAATAATATGGGCCAGAGTTGTCTTGCCCAGTCCCGGCGGGCCATAAAGCAAGAGGTGTTCCAGGGTTTCTGATCGCAGTCTAGCTGCGTCAATGAGGATTTTAAGGTTGTCTTTGATTTTGGTTTGCCCTACATATTCAGCCAGCGTTTGGGGGCGCAGGGTTGCTTCAAAAAATTGCTCGGAAGTTACGGCCTTGGGGGTCGCAAGATCGTTTGTTTCTGTAAGATTTTTCTCGATCATGCTTTTAGTATAGCATTTTTAGAGCACAAATTGCCCGTGGCGGTAGATAATTTTCTCTTTGCCATTTTTAAGGTGAGCAATCACGGTTCGGTCCGAAGTTGAGACAATGTCGGTATGCACCGATGAATCATTAAATCCTAAAGCCCCGGCTTGCTTTTTGGAAAGCTTTGCTGGGTTGCCGGCATAAGTGTCGCGATACGACATGCCGAGCGCAATATGAGTATTGCCATTTGGTCCGCCCATGTTTTCGTCAAATAATGTTTCAGCCATAAACTTGGTAATCCGAGAAAAGCGGCGATCAGTTAAGGAAAATTCTCCCACCCGATCAGCTCCGGCCGTAGCAATCATTTCTTTCAAAAGCTTTCCATTAATTTTTGCTCGGCTTTTTATTACTTTGCCGTTTTCAAACCAAAGTTCAATGCCGGCTACCTTGTTGCTATAGCGGTAAAGGGGTTGATTAAATCCTGCCCACCCTTCGGTTCCGCGCCAATCTGGAGAAGTAAATAACTCAAAGCTTGGGATGTTTCGTCCGCTGCCGCCCAGCCATAACCTTTTCTCACCAATTTTAATCCAAAGATTTATATCAGGGCCAACAATATGCAAGCGATCGATTTTAGGCGTGAGGTTATTGAGCCGGCGACGGTAGTATTCCAATTTACGATAAACTTCTTTCCATTTTGCGATGGGGTTCTTTTCATCAAGAAAGCAGGCCTTGATAATTTGGTTCCAGTAGGCCTTCTGTGACAACCCTGCCTCTTTCGCCATGGCTTTTGTGCCATAGAGCGCTATTGTCCAGGTGAACTTTCCCTGCCATTCTTTTTTATGCCGCCAGTCCATAAACGGCTTAAGTGCCACTCCACGCCGCATAATTTTTTTTGGGTCTACGCCCACAAGCGCGTGCGGGTCAGCATCGGCCAGAATAAAAACGGAGTGGTCCATCTGCTCGACCAGACCCTTAAGATACTTATGAGGGAAGTGATCCATTTGATGATCCTGGGCATGCTCATAGAAATATCGGGTGAAACTCTCGTTGCGACGCCGGTCTCCTTGTTCGTCATCCGGAGAATAGTGGGGCAGCACATGGCCGCCAGCGTCAATTACAGCGTTACAGACGGCTAAATACAGCCTGCGTCCGGATTCACTGCTTGAAATGCGCACCACATCACCTTTTTTGATGCCCTTGCCGCCTCCGAGCGCGAATCGAACCAGCACTTCAGCATACCGATCGAGAATAATTTGTGAAGGTTGATAGTTTTTCATGTCGGCTCTATCGCTTGCGGATTGGGGGTGGTTGCTTGTTCTACGGGGTAAAACAGAGCCGGGGGAAGGTAAGTGCTTTTGAACACTTGCTCGGTGACAGCGCCGTTTAAGCGCACGCGTCTGGTCCAGGCAGCTTTCATAGAGCCGTCCGACTTTTTATCGTATTGGGTTGGGCCATCAAATTCAACGGTGCGGTCATCCTTGGTTCCGTAGAAATCAAAGAATAGTTTGGTGCCTTCAACCCGAGTCCAAATAAGCATATCCGAAGAGAGGTTATTGACGAATTTAAGATCAGTAAAGCCGGGATAAATCGTGGCATCCGTGCCTTGCGGGGCATAATATTTTACGGCAAAAGAGTGGTTCCGCCGTTCAGTAATGGGGAGTCCCGCATTCATGGTTGCCCGAAAGGTGGTGGAGGAGACCTGGCATAGGCCTCCGCCGAATTCTGGCACGACCCCGGTGCGCTTAATCACCAATTCGGGCAAAAAGCCGTTTTTGGCATCCACATCGCCCAAAAATTTATTAAACGAAAACTCTTCGCCTGGCTTAAGAATAATCCCGTTGAATTTGGCTGCTCCGACTTTAATATTATGGCTGCGGTTTTTGGACGAGCCAGAAAAGTTAGATTCACCACTAGCCACCAGCTCGTTAATGCCGAGGCTGTTAGTTTGGGCAAGCTTAACTGGAGATTGTGAAGTCAGGACTGGCAAGTTTATCGTGGACAGGGGACTTAACAGAGACTGGTAAAGTTGATGCATATCTACCACCTGTCCATCTTGTCCTGGGTCAAATTCTATTGCTCGGGTTTTTTCAATGGTTAAGCGAGCGGCTTTGGGTTCTTGGTTGATCGCTTGGACCATCTCTTCAATTGATGTTATGTCAGAGGAGGGGAAAAGTTTGCCCGAGGGCCGCGGGTCGCCTACTCCAGTGATTTCTCGCCGGATCACGGCCAACAAGGGTCCCTCATTTCTGACTGAAAGGCTTGTGATGTCGCTGCCTGCGGTTTCCACTTCCCTAAACTTGTCTTTAAATTGGATTGTTTTAGCTAAGCTTAGGGTTGGAGTTAGCAGAAGCACTACTGCCAGGACAAGTATTTTTTTAGGGCATGATGTGAACATTGCGCTTGCTTTGATTAACGATGTCAAGATGGATAAGCATATTACACTTTTTCGCCAACTTTGGGAATTTGTCAATCCACTCCACGACCACAATCCGCCGCCGGCTTGCCAGGATCTCGCCAAGGCCCAGAGCATCAAGCTCATCCAATTTAGTTATACGATAAAGATCCAAATGGTAAAGTCTTCGTTTTCCTGGCAGGGAGAAGGCCGACATGATGATAAATGTTGGGCTTGCTATTTTTTTAATTCCTAAGGCAGCTGCGAAAGCTTTGATAAACGTGGTTTTGCCGCTTCCCAAACTTCCAGAAAGCCCAAGGGAAAAATCTTTATCCTTGTGTTTATAAGCCAACCCGGCAGCCAGGGCCCTAACTTGCTTTAAGTTTAGCTTGGTTAGGATTTGCATAAGTTATTGTAGCGTAAGTTGACAAGTTGGTGCAAAGAACCTATATTACTAGGCTAATTTTATGCAGGAAGTAAACCAACAAGCGGTCAGTAAATTGCGAGCAGGGTCAAATTTTTTGATCATACTGCCTCCTCATCCGGACGGCGATGTGATTGGGGCTGCGCTGGCTTTGCGGTCGCTATTGAAAAAACTGGAAAAAGAGGTGACTGTTCTGTGTCCCAACAGCGGACTTGACACCAAGTTTTCTTTTTTGCCGGAGTTTGAGCATATTGAGACTGAACTTAAAATCACAAAAAATTTTGTGATTGATATCTCAAGCAAGCGAGTCGAAGTTGAGGAGCTGTCTTACAAAAAAGAACAGGACCGCCTTTCTATTTACCTTAAGCCTAAGGCGGGGCAATTGGAATCTTCAGACATCAGTTTCAGAAGTTCCAACTTTCCGTTTGACTTTGTCATTTGCGTAGGGGTGGCCAGCTTGGACCAGTTGGGCGAATATTATTCTGCAAACGCCGAGTTGTTTTTTGAAACCCCGGTGATGAATATTGACCATTCCGGAGCCAACGAAAATTACGGACAAATCAATTTGGTTAAGCTTAATGCCACTTCTAACGCGGAAATTGTGTTTGATTTGATTAACGAATATGAAAGCTCTCTGATTGATCAGAATATCGCCACCCAGCTTTTGACTGGAATCATTGCCAGGACCAATAGTTTTCAGCATGCGCGCACCACCCCCGCGGCGCTGAATAAAGCTTCCCAGCTGATAGGTCTGGGCGGGGATCAGCAAGAAATCATCAAACAGATTTTTAAAACCAAAAGCCTGGGGCTGTTGAAGCTGTGGGGGCGGTCACTGGCCAGGCTTAAGCTTTTTCCTGATTTGAATCTAGCATTGTCACAGGTGAATCTTTCCGATATCCAAAAATCTGGCGCTTTGGAGGAGGATGTAGAGAATATTATTGCCCAAATGGCTACGCAACTGGGGGTGGCTAAAATTTTTGTTTTTTTGGCCGAAAAACAGACTAATTCCACCCAGTGTTTTCTAGCAGCCGCAGCCCCCGTTGATTTGTTGTCTTTGTTTGCCCAATATCAGCCCCGATCTGCCGCGGCGGGAATTAAATTTGTGATTCCGGGGGGCTCGGCATTTGCCGAAGGGCAAATCCTCCAACTATTGCAAACTAATTTGCCGAAGTTATGATATACTGCTTATAAATAAGCAGTATATATGCTTTCCACAACCGATAAAGAAATCAGACTTAGGCAAGTCTATCGGGAACTGAATCGCAAGTTTGAAGAAGAGGAAACACAAAGAAAAGCCAAAAAAAATAATATTCCATATATTAATCTTTTTGGCTTTCCGATTGATGCCGCGGCGCTAAGCCTTCTTCCTAGAACCGAGGCTTCCGATGCGGGAGTAGTTGTCTTCTTTAAAGAGGGCCGGAATCTCAAATTGGGCATTTTGGACTTGAATGAAAATATAAAAAGATTAATAAATAAACTTTCCGGCGAGAGTTATTATGTGGAGGTTTATCAGATTTCACAAAGCAGCTTCGCCCATGTCCTGGATTCCTATAGCACAATTATTTCGGTTGCCCGAAAATCGCAGGAAATTAAAATTAAGCCGGATGACAAAAATCTTGAGGCCAGTTCTTTGAAGCAACTAGGCACGAAATTAGCTGCTTCTTCAGCAAGCGAAATGATTGACGTAATTTTGGGTTCAGCCCTAAACCTGGAATCTTCGGACGTCCATATTGAACCCGAAGCAGGGGGAATAAAGCTGCGCTACCGCATGGACGGAGTGTTGCAGGACATCAGCATGCTGCCCAAGGATGTCCATCATCAGCTGATTTCCCGCATCAAAATATTATCCAGACTCAAATTAAATATCACCAAAACGCCGCAAGATGGCAGCTTCAGCCTGACCTATAGCAACCAACCGGTTGATGTCCGCGTTTCTGTGTTGCCTTCGGCATTTGGAGAGTCGATCGTTATGCGCCTTCTGCGCCAAGATAAAGGCGCGTTGAAGTTCGAAGAATTGGGGCTTAATGGCGTTGCCGCAAAAAAACTACTTGCTGAAATGGAAAAACCCAACGGCATGATTGTCACTACCGGGCCTACCGGATCCGGCAAAACCACAACTCTCTATGCGATTTTGAGCAAATTAAACGAGCCGGGAGTTAAGATTATTACCTTGGAAGACCCGGTGGAGTATAAGATTCCGGGCATTACCCAAACGCCGGTGGACGAGCGGGCGGGACTAACATTTGCCGCGGGCCTGCGCTCAATCCTGCGGCAAGACCCGGATATCGTGATGGTTGGCGAAATGCGCGATTTGGAAACCGCGGAGATCGGCTGCCAGGCGGCGTTAACTGGGCACATCGTGCTCTCGACCCTGCATACCAATGATGCCGCTGGCGCCATTCCCAGGCTTTTGGATTTAGGGGTGAAGCCTTTCGTTTTGGCTCCAGCCATCAATGCGGTGATTGCCCAAAGGCTGGTGCGGAAAATTTGCACGGAATGCAAAAAATCCTATGAATTAAGTCCGCAGCTGCGCGCCCGGGTGGAGATGATTTTATCTTCTATTCCGAAAAACAGCGGAGCCGCGGTTCCCCAAGAATTAAAATTCTATCATAGCGTAGGATGCCAGGCCTGCAGGGGTTTGGGATACAAAGGCCGGATTGGGGTATATGAGCTGTTTACTATAAATGATGAGATTGAGAAATTGATTCTGAAGGGGGCAACTCACACCGAAGTGAAGGCTTCAGCTATTGCTTCCGGTATGATCACTATGGCCCAGGACGGCATTCTGAAAGCCTTGGCTGGCATTACGGACGTGGAAGAAGTCTTCCGCGTGACCGAGGAATAAAATCTCCTTTTTTAAAAGCAATCGCTCTAAGGGCGGTTTTTTGTTATTCTATAGACATGGACTTCAAGAAAAAAATCTTGCTGATTGACGGGCATGCGTTGTTTCACCGCGCCTACCATGCCCTGCCGAGCATGACCGGGCCCAAAGGGTTTCCCACCGGGGCGATTTTCGGCTTTTTGTCCATGCTGTTTAAGGCGCTAGTCGATATTAAACCCACTCATGCCTTGGTGACTTTTGATATGCCAGGCAAAACTTTCCGCGATACTTTGGCCGCTGACTACAAAGCCAAGCGCAAACCGACGCCGGATGACCTGACCATGCAGCTGCCGAAGCTCAAGGAGATTTTGACAGCACTTGATATTCCCATTTACGAAAAAATGGGTTACGAAGCCGATGACCTGCTTGGGATTATCGCCCATAAAACTCCGAAAGATATTTTGAATATTATTGTGACAGGGGATTTGGATCTGCTGCAGCTGATTGACAACCGAACCCATGTTTACAGGTTTAAGATCGGTTTTTCCGACATCCAAATTTTTGACTTGGACAAAATGATGGAAGTTTATGGTCTGCATCCTCTACAGTGGGTAGATTACAAATCCATTCGAGGTGACGTGTCAGATAATATTCCAGGCGTGCCAGGCATCGGGGAGAAGGGGGCTATGGAGTTGATCAAGCAGTTTGGATCCTTGGATGGAGTGTATGGTGCGGTTGGGCGAAAGAGCAAGAAAATTAAGCCGGGAACTTTGAAGAAGCTTGAGGAAGGCAGAGATAAAGCATATTTGTCGCAAAGGCTGGCCCGAATAGACCAAAAAAACCAGTTGGATTTTGTTTTCGAAAAAACCAAACTTGAGGACTATGACCAGACTAGGGTTGTTAAGCTTCTTCGAGAGTTGGAAATTAAGGCTTTGATTCCAAGGTTGCCGAAAGTTTCCGAAAAGTTTGCTGCCAAAATTGAATTGCCAAAAATTAAACGCCAGCCAAATGAGTTAATTAAAAACTCCGAGCACGCTTATTTGGCCGCCTATTTGCTTAACCCTGGCACGCGGACTTATGAAGAACGCGATTGGGATGAATTAGCTTCTCAACTCAAAGCAAAAAACCTGGTTAGGATTTTTTCTGAAATCGAACTCCCGTTGTCTAATGTTCTTTGGAACATGCAAAAACGGGGGATTAAACTTGATGTTAGTTATTTAGCTCAGCTTTCCAAAGAAGCTGATAAGGTTATTATTGAGCTTACCAAAAAAATTCATAAGTCGGCCGGTAGTGAGTTCAATATTTCTTCCCCAATTCAACTGCGCGAAATTTTATTTGAAAAACTCAAGCTTTCTCCGGAAGGCCTGCGCAAAACCGGCAAGACCAAAGCCTTATCCACGGCTGCGGAACAATTGGAGAAGCTGCGGGGCTTGCATCCGATTGTTGATTTAATTTTTGAATACCGCGAACTGACCAAGATTAAGTCAACCTATTTGGACGCGCTTCCCAAATTGGTCGGGCCCGACGGGCGGTTACATACCAAATACAGCCAGACTGTAGCCGCTACCGGGAGAATTTCTTCTTCCGAGCCAAATTTGCAAAATATTCCGATTAGGACTGAATTTGGAAACAAGATTCGCAAGGCATTCGTGGCTGATGAAGGTTTTGTTTTAGCATCGCTGGATTATTCTCAAATAGAACTTCGTATTGCCGCTTCGCTTTCAGGTGATCCAGAGATGATTAAGATTTTCCAAATTGGCGGGGATTTTCATACTGCTACAGCTGCCAGGATTTTTAATGCCAAAGAATTAGAAGTTACACCTAGCCAGCGCCGAGATGCCAAGACTATCAATTTCAGCGTGCTATATGGTGTGTCAGCGTTTGGCCTTTCGGAGCGTTCCAGCATGAGTCGGGCAGAAGCCAGTGAGCATATCAAAAAATATTATGAAGTCTTCAGCAACCTTAAGAAATATATTGACGGTATTATCAAAACCGTGCATGAGCAGGGTTTTGTGACCAATCCTTTGAGGAGAATCAGATATTTTCCGGATATTCATTCGCCGAATTTTGGGCTGCGCACAGCCGCAGAACGCGCGGCAGTTAATATGCCCATTCAATCGTTGGCCGCCGATATTCTGAAAATGGCCATGATCCAAATTGAAAAAGATTTGCCGCAAGTGCGGATGTTGCTAACGGTGCATGACGAACTAGTATTTGAAATCAAACCGAATCAGGTTAATGACTTGGTGCCCAAGCTCAAACAGATTATGGAATCGGTTTATACGCTCAAGATTCCGATAATCGTGGAAGCTAAGATTGGATCAAATTGGATGGAGATGGAGAAGTATGAAAGTTAAAGCTGGTTTTATAGTCGCTTTATTTTTGATTATTTTAATTAGCCACTTAATCGCTGTTGCGTATGATTTATATATCAAGGTTTTTTGGTTTGATTTAATCTTACATTTCTTAGGTGGGGTTGCTTTAGGCTTGTCGGCATTAAGGATTTTCGCCAAGCAGCTTGATCAAACCAAGCCGTGGTTTAGATTCTTAACGGTAGTTATGTTCGCCGTATTGGGAAGTTTTGCCTGGGAATTGTTTGAGTTTTCCGTTTTGCACTTTGCG
>JACQPC010000062.1 GCA_016207695.1 Candidatus Doudnabacteria bacterium
AGCCCGCTGCAGCTTTTGGGCTATCCGGTGCAGAATCTTATAAGTTTGTTTGGGAAGCCAGGGTATTGGGTCTGGCAGCGCGTAAATGGATTAGAAATTGATGAAATAAATCCGAATATCGAATATCGAAATCCTAAACAAATTCAAATATCAAATGACCAAAATCCAAAAGCGGAGTTTGGAACATTTGAACATTTGAACTTAGATATTGTTTCGGATTTAGAATTTCGTGCTTCGGATTTCACTCGAAAGAGTTTTGGCCATTCCTGGGTTCTCAACTTCCGCACCATGGATAAGGAGCGCTTAAGGCCCGTAATACTGCGCTTGGCCGAAAAAGCCGCCCGAAGGATGAGGGCAGAAGGCTTGATGGCCTACGATTTTTATTTATCGATTCGGATGGTCGATGGAAGTTTAATTGCCAAAAGCAAAAAGCTTAAATTTGCCATCAATACAGGATTAGAGCTTTATGAGCAGGCCTTGATTTTGTGGAAAGACTGGCGATTTCACGCAGATATCATGCATATTGCCGTGGGATTTAGGGATTTAGTTGAATATTCAAGGCAATTAGAACTCAATTACGGATTAACGGATTGCGGATTGCAAGACTGCCTTGATGTTATTAATAATAAATACGGGGAATTCACGGTTCGCTCGGGATTATTAACAAATACTCAAGATTACGCTCCGGATGCGATAGCTTTTGGAAGATAATGTGCATGGTTTGTCAAATTTTTAGATATTCTAACCTAAAATTTTTGGTAACATCGTCCATTGTTTTATTTACCTTGATTAGTGAGAATTAAAATACCCTTAATGTCCTAGTCGGGACAATAAGAAAGGGGTGAGGGATATACAACTGAATAATGGTCCTCTTCATAAGCAAAGAATAGTGGGCTTATCAAGAAGACTATGTTCGACAATCCGGGCCCAATGCCCTTAAGCTTCAAAACTTAAGGGCCGGGCCGGGAAGAATGAACCTCCAGCCAGTCTGGAGGTTTAGTTTTGGGCGAATCGCCGATAGTTTTTGGTTAAGGCCGCGTTTACCATAATTGCATGAAAAGATTGTGCCTAGCTTTATTATTGTTATGTTTGCTTCTGCCTGCTGTAACCCGGGCGCAGGTTCTTGAGGCTGCAGTGGACAAGATTGGGTCTGCTTCAAGTTTTGCTTTTGATTACGAGGGTGGTTTTTTGTTTGCGGAAAAAGAGGCGGATCGCTACCGGATTGTAAAAATGATTCCCGGGCAAGAACCTGTGATACTTGCCGAACGAATCAATTTTGAGATATCGGATATAGCGTATTATAAGGGCGTGGTTTACGCGGCCAACAAAACCCGCATCTTTAAATTGGCGAAAGGCAAATTGACAGAAATAATTTCGGGGCTGCCCGCAAACGGTGATTACGGCCTAGGCAACCTGATTTTTTACAATGAGCATATGTATTTTTCCGTAGGCACGGCTACCAATTCAGGAATAGTAGGCCAGGATAACACGTGGCTTAAATCTTATCCCAGCATTCACGATTTGGTTTGCCAAAGCATCAAGCTTGCGGGAGTTAACATTGAGACAGAAAATTTTCTAACCAAGAAAAGAAACGACAAGGCTCTAACCGGCAGCCTTAACCCGTTCAACACGCCAGTATCGAAAGGAGAAATTATCAGGCCGTCCGTCAAATGCAACGGGGCGGTATTTAGGGCCAGTTTGGATGGAAAAAATATTGAGCTTTATGCCTGGGGGTTGCATAATCCCAAAGGAATGAGTATTGATGACAGCGGGAATGTTTGGGTTTTGGATGCGGCCATGGAAGACCGCGGAATACGTCCGGTAAGCGGAGGTTTAGATGCGCTTTATAAACTTGAAAAAGGACAATGGTATGGCTGGCCAGACTTTAATGCCGGGAAAAGAATTGATCAGATAGCATTGATTGCTGATGCTTCTGATCCGCCGCAGCCTACTCAAGTCTATGAACCAGGAGCGGTTAAGAAGTTCATTGGCCGCGGGCTAGTTTTGGCTTCTGACCATGAAGTCGCCGAACTTTCGCTTGCTGACGGAAAACTTAAGGGATTTGCAAGCATAGAGCCGGCTTTTGGAAAGATCATTGCCGCCAAGTTCGGGCCGGATGACAATTTATATCTGCTGGCATCCAACGGAGAAGAAAGCAAACTGCTTATGGCTAAAATTGATAGGCCAATTGTGTTAGGAAGCAGCATTAAGCGAAGTATGGCCAATAATTGGTCGATTGGCTCGTTGTTAGCGTTCGCGGGCTTATCGGCTCTATATTTTATGAGAGCCAGATTCAAGCCGGTCTAATATGGGCTTTGCCCGGGCGGGCCGTAAAACCATTGGATGTTATCATTGGTTTTTACGGCAACCATATCAGCTGCGGCTTGCGGCACTGATCCATTGACTGCGAACTGCCAGCCGTTGCTTCCGGAAGGGCCAATTCCGGCAATGCTTCTGACATAAGTTCCAAGCCCGGTTGAGGCTACATCCAAACTAAGATTTGTGGCTGTGAGCGCATCCAGCACAGAAGGGCTGGTTTTGTTTATGCTCACAGGATGAGCAAACAGAGTGCTTGCCCCATTGCGCACAGAAATTGGGATAGTTGTAACTATGGGTGCTGGCGATGGAGTGGGGGCCGGAGAAGGAGTTGGCGCGGGGCTAGGTGCTGGGCTGGCTACAGCAGTTCCAGTATTCGCCGAATGTTCGCATCCTGGCAGATACGTCCTGGCAAAGTAAAGCTGGCTGTCGATTTTAATTATTTTGCCTCCTTCAGAAGGCATTGGAAAATTGGTATGGAAAATCGGCACCAAGCAGGTGCCAACTAGGTTTGATGCGGCAGAAGGTGATGGTAAAGGGTTTGCCGCCCCGGTTTCACCGGGGCGAGCCTCGCCCGTCGGAGACGGGCGGGGGCTGGGGCTTGGAGACGGCGTTGGCGTGGGAGCAGGTGAAGGAGCGGGAGAAGGGCTGGGGGTGGGAGTTGGGCCTGGGAACGAGACGACCCTAATCGGCAGGGTATTGCCGGAGAGCGCAATTACGGCATAAGCTGTGACCAAAGCAGAGCCGCTTGAGTCTTGCGGCTTCCATTTGAAAGAGCCATCAGAGAGTTGCAGGCTCTCAAGAAAGTTTTTGGCATCGCTGGCACCTCCCACGGCATTCAGGCCCGTAATTACCCAGGCGGTGGAAGCGCCATCAGCCGCAGTACCCGGAGTAAACCCGTAGCCGCCTGAACTGTCTTTTGACTGTTCCAAAGAATTTTGGCCGGAAGTGTTTCCCGAAAGCGCGGCCACGGCCATGGCTGTAGTGTTGGAGTCAGATG
>JACQPC010000064.1 GCA_016207695.1 Candidatus Doudnabacteria bacterium
ATCAAGATACAAAAGAAGAATTGCCGGAGACTATCTATCAAGGCGAGCCGGCCTGGAAGCAGTTTGTTGCCAAAAATAAAAAAATGATTTGGGCGGCAGCCGGTTTAACAGTTATTGTCACTGGCTTTTTGCTTTGGCTGGTGTTTTCCAACTTCGTTCCGGAGAACGAACCTGTTTCGAACAACGTTTTGCTTAAAATCAAGGGTCCATCGCAAATTACCTCGGGCAATGAAGGCGATTTCAGCATCATTTATACCAATGCCGAGGATGCGGATTTAACCAATGTGAGCTTGGAGGTTTTGTATCCGGGCAATTTTAAATTTAAGTCTTCAGCCCCAGCGGCAACTAATGCTGATGGCCGCAGATTCAATCTGCCAATTTTGAAAAAAGGCGAAGCTGCCGAGGTCAAGATCAAAGGCCAGGTGGTTGGTTCCAGCGGGGAGATCAAGGAAATCAAAGCCAAACTTTCTTACCGGCTTTCCAACTTCAATTCCGATTTTGAAACTTCTGACAGTTTTACCATCTTAGTCCTTCCTCCCAACTTGAATGTGGAAATTACCGGGCCGATTGATGTGGTGTCCGGCCAGGACACGACATTTACCATAACTTACGCAAATGTGTCCGGTTCGGCATTTGAAAATTTGGCAGTCATTGTTGATTATCCAGAAGGATTTAAATGGGCTTCCGCAGCGCCGGGGGCGTCCAAATCCAATAATTATTGGATAATTCCCGAGCTGGCTGTTGGGGCTTCGGGCAAAATTGAAATTACCGGCAGTTTTTTTTCCAGCAATGCCACAGACCAGTTAGTCAGCGTGGAGTTGGGTCAGATCGCGAACAATACTTTTGTTTCTTTGATTAACAGTTCAACTGTTTTTAAAATTGCGGCTGCCTCCCTTTCGCTGACTCTGAACGCCAATCCCAAAATTTCTGTAGAGCTGGGAGGAAATATTGAATGGAGTTTGGAATACGGCAATTATGGCACGATTGGGCTTACCAACGTGGTAATTATCGCGACATTGCAGGGGACGGCGCTTGATTTGACCAGATTGATTGTCCGGGACGCGATTGTCACCAACAATGTCATTACCTGGAAATCAGCGACGTTAAGCAATTTGGGATTGCTGCTGCCCAACCAGAAAGGAAAGATTACTTTTTCGCTGCCAGTGAAGCAATCGCTTAATACCAATATCAAAAATCAAGTAATATCCGCAGGCGCTTCCATCTCCGCCGCAGAGATGCCAAAAAGCATCCAGGTTCCTGAAGTTGAGATAAAATTAGCCTCAAGCCTGGGACTGACCGTAAGCGGCGAATATCTGCGCGGCAGTTTGCCGATGGAGGTCGGCAAGCCGACAACTTACGGCATTACTTTTGTCTTAAGCAACTTAAGCAATGACCTGGAAAATGTTGAAGTTATTGCCTCCCTGCCGCAGCCGGCATCTGCTTGGAAGAATGTGGTTGTCCCTGATTCAGAAAAAAGCCGGATCTCTTATGATCCGGGGTCGGGCAAAATTAGATGGAAGATAGATAAGATGGCCGCGTTTGTGGGCAAGTTCACTCCAGCTCTGACAGTTTCGTTTGAGCTTGAGATTGTTCCTACGGAAGCTGATAGAGGCAAGGTTATGGATTTACTGTCCAGCATCCAGGCTTCTGGCAGGGATACTTTTGTAAATCAAGAAATTTTTTCAGCCAAGGTTAATGACGTGTCTACATCTAACATTGATGATGATCAGGTGAATCTCAAGGGAACGACAGTCCAGTAAGCTTAGGGTTTAACATAGCTTAGGGGATTTACCCTGGCGCCATTTTTGATTATTTCGAAGTGCAAATGAATGCCGGTTACACCTCTGACTCTCCCGGTCCGGCCCTGCTTGGCAATCACTTGTCCCTTGGCTACCTGGTCCCCGGCCGATACATAAAGTTCGGAAGCATGTCCATAACGGGTTTTAAAACCGTTGCCATGGTTTAAGACAATGGCGTTGCCATAGCCGGACTGCCAGCCAGAGATTTCCACAAAACCGTCTTCGGAGGCATAAATCGGCTCCATTTTGCTGTCCGAAATATCAATGCCGCTGTGCCTTTTGTTGAAGCCCTGGGTAATTTGTCTGGTGGCAGTGGGCCAGATGAAGCTTAGTCCGCCGACAAAGCTGGAAGGAGCAGCGGCCTGTCTTAAAGCAACTTTGTTTGATTCGTCTTTGACGAATTGGGACGGCGGTTTGGGGGCGGCGGGCAAATTTACCCGAGGCAGAGGAATAACCAGCACGTCGCCAGTCCAAACATCTTCAGCCAACTCAAGATCATTGGCATCCAAAATGTCGTCCTCGCTGACATTGTATTTTTTGGCCAGCCCGGCAACCGTTTCACCTTCTTTAAGCGCATGAGAAATACCGGTAGTGGGCAGGATGGTTAGTTTTTGTCCGGGCTTGATAACACTGATTTCATTCAATTTGTTTTCCAACATGACTGTTTCCGGCGAGACGCCGAAACTGGCCGCAATGCCGATGATGGTGTCTCCATTTGTCACTTCGTAAACCGCGCGGCCTTGGCGCAGCGCGCCTGCGGTGTCAGCGGGATTGGTTTTGACAATAACATTTTCCTGGATAGTAGTCGGGCCGGCATTGGTCAAAATGACCGGAGAAAAATTGGATTGAGCCGAGGCTTGATATACCAAGCGGTCGGCTCGGGCCAAAATTGTGGAGGTGTCCGATGAGGCCAAAAGCGGAATATTCAGATTTGGATTGCTTCTTAGGTAAGAAAAAATCACGCTGTTATCCTTTGATTCGAGGAGGTCAGCGTGAGCGGAAAGAGTAAGGTTTATAGTAATGGCAAAGATGGCGATAATTAAGACCACGAGCTCCAAGCCAAAACGTTCTAAATATCCCTTGAAAGGCAAGGGAAGCAGGGTTTTGGCATGCAGTGATTTAAATGGGTGGATTGTGAATTTGTTGTTTTGTTTGAAGGAGTTTTTGATTTGAGAGGTGAGGGATCCGCCTCCGCCAAGGCTGCGGCGGACAAGTTGAATAGTGGTAATATGGGCTCCATTAGTTTCCTTGTTCTTTGTCAGCAAAATAGCGGAGAATAGTGTAATTGCTTACAAAAGACAGGAAATTAAAGATCAAAAAATCAATACTTCAACAGACTCGATTTTATCAAAATAAGGCTTTTTCGTCAACGGTTTAAGCACAAACTATTGTGCAAAAGCCGCAAAATTAGGCTTATTTAGGCCAATTTTTTGGATGCTTAATCCACAAAAGGTTAAATCCGAAATTC
>JACQPC010000066.1 GCA_016207695.1 Candidatus Doudnabacteria bacterium
ACCATGAACTATTCGCGAACTAAAGTTCGCTCAAGTTCATGGCACAGCCATAAAAGCTGGGCCATGTTGGCGAATAGTTCATGCCCTGAACTCGATATAGTGAGTAGTTCAGGGCTATACTAGCATTAGGCCTGGGTAGCTCAGTTGGTTAGAGCGAGGGACTCATAAGCCCTAGGTCGTCAGTTCGATCCTGACCCCAGGCACCAAGAGCTCGCTTAGTGTAGCCCGGTTAACACGTCTCCCTGTCACGGAGAAGATCACGGGTTCAAATCCCGTAGCGAGCGCCAAAGAAACTTTTTTAGATCAGATTCAGTTTTTAATTTGTTTTCAATTATTCGTGCCTTGACCTGCTCTATTTTCCGGCCTAACAAGGGGCCGGGTTTTAGTTTAGAGTGCCTCATGATCATATCCCCATTTGCGAGTTTTTCGATGAGTGGTTCAGACGCTTCGATCCTTGCCAATATTTTTTTGCCCACTTTGAGAGATTTAAGATATCTCGCATGGTGATCGTCTCGGTAAACGGCTCTTTTGGTGGCTTGCTCATCATATTGCCAATGCTTAAGCAACAACGGAAAAGCAGGACTTTCTGCAAGTTTTAATTGTTTATGTATCGCCATATTGAAAAAGTCAAACATCAACATGTGGTTTTTGACAAGCCAAGCAACTTGGTTTTTGTCTATTTTTGAAAATCTGATTCTTTTGGCAAATTCCAGAAAAATTTGCGCAGATGCATCAGCATGTCCTTTGGTTGAAATGACCCATCCCTCTTTTTTAAGGACTTTTTTTGCGGTTTGAGGCTTGCCGATATCATGAAAAAGTAGAGCATACTTAACTTCAAGATTTTCTTTTTTGGCTTTATCCAAAGCCAAAAGTGTATGTTCCCACATATTGCCTTCCAGATGATATTTCTTTGATTGATGGGAAAACTGTTTTAGAGGCTCGACGTCAGGAATTATAAACCTAAGCAAACCTATATGGTCGAGTAAATCCATGCCAGGCCTAGGGTCGGTTGATAAGATTTTATCCAATTCCGCTTTTATCCGTTCACCCGATACATATTGGACATACTTTGCGCGCGTCTTTATGGCTGCGAATGAATTTTTTTCAATGTTAAAACCAAGCTGAACCCCAATTCTGACAGCTCTCAACATTCGCAAAGAATCCTCATCTATTCTGTCTTTAGGATCTCCCACAAACCTGATCAATCCCAATCGCAAATCCCTAATCCCTTTTGCAGGGTCAAAAAGCTCATGAGTCTGCGGATCTAAATACAGCGCATTAATCGTAAAATCGCGCCGAATCGCGTCCTGTTTCATGTCTTTAGTAAACACAACACTGCCTGGATGCCTTCTGTCCTTATAAAATCCCTCTTTGCGGAAAGTGGTAATTTCAACTTTCAAGCCATTGTTGTTGGCTAAAATAGTCCCAAACTGCTTGCCCACGAGGCGCATTGGGATTTTGTTAGCTCTTAATATTTTCTCAACCTGGTTAGGCGGCGCATCGGTAGCAATATCTAGGTTATCGGAAGGCCTATTGAGCAGTATGTTCCGGACACAACCGCCCACAAAAAAGACCTGAAACCCATTGAGCTTCAATAGTTTCGCAATATATTTCCCAAAGTCAACTAGCTCCATAGAATGAAATGGGATCAGTTAGCCGCGCTAAATAGGCTTCAATTTGCTTATCCGGATATTTTTGTTTCAAAATATCCACTGCCAATTTTAATTGCTGGTTTTGAAAGTTTATCTCTTCTTTGCTATTTGCGAACTTTTTGGATCCGCCATAAGCGCCGCAATCTTCATGGTTTATCAAAATCACTCGCTCAACGTCATGCAGATCAAAGGCAATTTCAAAGTTTTTCAAAATCCAATCGCCGGCCGAAGTTTTTTCCACAATCTGCTTAACTCCGCCAGCATCTGATTTAAGATCAAAATCGCTGATCCCAAGTTGTTCAACAAACTGGTTCACAGCATTTCGAAATCGGAAATCAATACAGGATAATACAATGGCTTGTGCCTTATGTGACATAATAATATTTAATGGTGTATGGACGACCTTGGTCAAATTGACCCAAGGCCGCCCAAATCCTGTTCTTACGAGAGCTGGATCTGCTCGAAGTGCACCGGATGGTCCGGACTGCCGTTGCGGAATGCGAAATAGGCTTCGACAGGGAATTTTCGCCTCCACGAACGGATGTGAATCATGGCCTGCTCGACTTGGCGAGTATGGAAGCGGAGCTCATCCGCGATACTCATGCCCTTCACCCTGGCGCTGTAGGCCGCGCAGCCGTTGCCGTGCGGAAACAGCACCAGTCTCTTGGCTCCATACTTTCCAATCAGCAGATCCCAGGAGTAGAAGAGCCGCTCCCGAAACCCCTGATTGTCGAGGATGCCCTGAACCACCCCGTGGTCGTGCGTGTGGGCAAACCTGCCGAGTTGCGCCCTCGACCAATCTCGGCAATGCCCCTCAAAGCGGATGTCCACGCACGTGTGCACCAAAACCTCGCAAGAATCGATCATTGTCCCTCCGTTCTCTATGCAGCGCAATTGAAAACAGCGCTGGCTTGAAAACTAATTGGGCTTAGTTTCCAAACCAGGGCTACTCTGGCAATGTCCCTGACTCAAGATTTTGATGGGTGCGGGTGCGGTGCTTGCGCGCCACCTTAAGCCTGGCTAAGTGCTTTTCAAGTCCAGCAGCAGCATCAACAAATGCTTTCTCATCCTTATATGCTCCAGCCATGATCTCCTTGGCCCGCTGTTTAGCTTTTTCAGCGCGCTTTATGTCTATCTCATGTCCAAACTCTGCCGAATCAGCCAAAACATCTATTTCGCCATTTTCCTTCACCTCAACTACCCCGCCAGAAATCGCAAAAAACTCTTCTCCGCCAGGTTTTTTATATGAAATCTCGCCTGAAGTCAAATCGGCAACTAGCGGAATATGCTTTGGCAAAACAGTAATTTGGCCCAGTTGAGTAGGCAGGGTCACTGAATTAACTTCAGTTTCCAGCATTATTCGTTCTGGGGTGGTAATTTTGAGTTTGAGCATAAAATGTCAAATTACATCTTACATTTAACTTTTTACATCATCTATAGAACCTTGCATGTAAAACGCGCTTTCATCTTTGCCGTCATGCTT
The DNA here is from genome assembly GCA_016207695.1 of Candidatus Doudnabacteria bacterium. Lineage (GTDB taxonomy): Bacteria > Patescibacteriota > Doudnabacteria > UBA920 > O2-02-FULL-48-8 > JACQPC01. The sequence continues at coordinate 3,136 of JACQPC010000066.1, forward strand.
ACCATCCAATATCTCTCTGAAGCTTCGAATGGTATCCTTAAGCGGAACATATTTTCCTGATCGGCCGGTGAAGGTTTCGGCCACAAAGAACGGCTGCGAGAGGAATCTTTGAATTTTTCTAGCTCTGGACACAGTCAGTTTATCCTCTTCAGACAATTCCTCAACACCCAAGATAGCTATAATATCCTGTAAATCTTTATACTTTTGCAGTACTTTTTGAACCCCTCTGGCAACATCGTAATGATCCTTGCCCACGATATTTGGGTCCAAAACCGTTGAGCTTGAATCCAAAGGATCAACAGCCGGGTAAATGCCAAGTTCAGTCAAAGCCCGGTTAAGCACGACTGTAGAATCTAGGTGTCCGAAGGTGGTGGCAGGTGCCGGGTCAGTTAAGTCATCAGCGGGCACATAAACGGCCTGAAGCGATGTGATTGAGCCATCGGTGGTTGAGGTGATTCGCTCTTGCAAAGCGCCCATATCAGTGGCCAATGTCGGCTGATATCCTACGGCCGAGGGAATACGGCCAAGCAAGGTTGAAACTTCTGATCCTGCCTGGGTAAAGCGGAAAATGTTATCAATAAACAAAAGCACATCCTGCTTTTCTTCATCTCGGAAATATTCTGCCAAGGTTAATCCTGTCAAGCCAACTCTGGCCCTGATTCCTGGCGGCTCGTTCATTTGGCCAAAGACTAACGAAGTTTTGTTCAGCACGCCGGACTCGTTCATTTCACGGTAAAGATCATTTCCCTCGCGTGAACGCTCGCCCACACCGGCAAAAACTGATACGCCGCCATGCTCTGCCGCAATGTTGCGAATCAGCTCGGTAATAATCACTGTTTTACCTACTCCTGCACCACCAAATAACCCGACCTTGCCGCCTTTGACAATCGGAGCGATCAAATCAATAACCTTAATACCGGTTTCCAAAAGCTCAACTTTGGTTGATTGCTTGGCAAACTCGGGAGCAGCTTTGTGAATGGCGCGTTTTTGCGCGGTTTTCGCAGGCTCCTTATTGTCTATTGGCTCGCCCAAAGCATTAAACATCCGTCCTAGGGTTTCTTTTCCTACAGGCACAGCGATAGGCGATCCGGTATCTACAGCCTCTAAATTGCGCTGTAATCCATCGGTTGAACCCATGGCAATCGTCCGAACCTGCTTGCCGCCAATGTGCTGGGCTACTTCCAAAACGAGCTTTATACCTTCGTGATTGACTTCTAGCGCACTAAGAATCTGCGGCAATTCACCGCTAAACTCAACATCGACCACGGCCCCAATAATTTGTGTAATTTTCCCCTTGTTCATACTAATTTTCCATGGCAAGTTTGGCGGCAGAGATCTCGGAAAGTTCCTTGGTAATTCCTGCTTGCCGGGCTTGGTTAAAGCTTAATGTTAAATCATCAATCAAATCCCCTGCGGCCTCATTGGCATTGCGCATTGCCACCATGCGCGCTGAATGTTCAGAAGCGATTGATTCAACCAATGTTTGATAGACGGTAAACTCAATAGTTTTGCGAATCAAGTTATCAAAGACCTGATCCGGCGTCGGCTCAATCAATACGTCTTCCCCATTGTTTTGGACAACATCAGCAAATGGCAAAAGTTGAATTATATTGGCTTTCTGAACTAAGGTTGATATAAAGTCCGTAAACACCACAAAAACTTTTTCGTATTTATAGCTCAAAAAATCTGCAACTGCCTGCTGTGCTATTGGACGGGCGTCCATTATCGCGAGGTTCTTATCCTTTCCCTCATATGCGGCGACAATATTGTACCCGATCCTTCTGGCGAAATCTGACCCTTTTTTCCCAATCGTAATTAAATCATATCGGTCTGTCCCGTCTTCCCTAAGAAGAGTTAAAGCCTTGCTTAAAACATTCGAATTAAACGCTCCGGCTAAGCCGCGATCGGAACTAATTAGAATCACGAGAATTTTTTGACTACGAAGATCACCTTCGTAGTCTTCAGGCAAAACGCGTTCAATCAAGGGGTGACGGTAGTTCGTCTTGCCGACCAGGTTGCGCAAAAGTTCCCCGCTTTGGATCGAATAAGCCCTGGAGGCCAAAGCCTGCGCTTGGGCTTTCCTCATTTTGGCAGCCGAAACCAATTCCATAGCCTTAGTAATTTGCCCGATGTTTTTTACGGATTTGATTCTCCTTCTGATTTCTCTAGTGTTAGTCGCCATACCCAGTATATCAACTTCCCGTGCCAAACGCCGATTGGCGCTGGTACTCTAATAGTCTTAATCCGGTAAATCTACGTCCTTGCGTTGTTTTAAGATACTTCTCTCGGCGTTTGGCATCTTTTTCTAATAGACAGGCTTCAAAGTTAACTCCGCGTTCGTGTTCTACTAAACGACGCTTAAGATTAGCAGTATAACCGACATAGTGTTTACCGTCTTTTAAACTTTCGAGA
>JACQPC010000065.1 GCA_016207695.1 Candidatus Doudnabacteria bacterium
ATAAACAACATTGGCTATACAAAAAATATGATGTCGATGGGTGGTTCCACAAGCACCTGCTGTTCAAAAACGACTGGGAGTTTATTATCCTCTTGGTCTGGGCTTTGTTTGTGACAACATTACTTCTTTCAATCGGATGATCAAAATAGCTATCAATGGATTTGGCCGCATCGGAAGGCAGGCTTTTAAGATTGCTTTAACCAAGCCGGAGCTTGCAGTCGTGGCCGTTAACGATTTAACCGAGCCTTCTGTTTTGGCGTATCTTTTGAAATATGATTCTGTTTACGGCGTTTACGACAAAATGGTGAGTTTTGAGGAAAAGCACGAGAAGGTCAATCCTGTCAGTTATTCTGTCGGAACCCTTATTGTGGATGGCCCCGATGCTGCGGTCGGGGCAGGCAAAAAATATCCAGTATTTGCCGAAAAAGACCCTGCCAGTTTGCCATGGAGAGATTTGGATGTGGATGTGGTGCTTGAATCAACCGGCAGATTTGTGACTTCAGAAAAAGCAAGCGGGCATCTTAGAGCGGGAGCTAAAAAAGTAATTATTTCCGCACCAGCCAAAGATGAAGGATTAACCCCGACATTTATAATTGGCGTCAATGACAAAGATTACAAAAACCAGCAGATTATTTCCAATGCATCCTGCACGACCAACTGCATCACGCCAGTAGCTGCCATTTTGCATTCCAAATTCGGGATTAAGAAAATGATGATGTCCACGATGCATGGTTATACCGCGGAGCAGAACTTGGTGGATGGGCCGCCGCCCCCTTTGCATAAGGATTTGCGGCGCGCTCGCGCTGCGGCAGTAAATATTGTGCCGACTTCGACTGGAGCCACCATCGCTGCCACTGAAGCCATTCCAGAGCTTAAAGGCATTTTTGGGGGGATGGCTTACCGAGTTCCTGTTGCTTGTGGTTCGGTTTCGGACTTTACGGCTCTTTTAAATAAAAAAGTGACAGTTGATGAGGTGAATAAAGCGTTTATCGAAATGTCCAAGCATCCGATGTGGGAGAAAGTTTTGCAAGTCACCACTGATCCGATTGTTTCTTCTGATATTGTTGGCAGTCCCCATTCAGCCATTGTTGATCTGTCGCTTACCCAAGTTGTGGATGGCGACTTAGTCAAAGTCGTGGCCTGGTATGACAATGAGTTTGGATATGCGAACCGACTAGTAGAACAAGCTATATTGGTCGGTAAACTCTAAATACGAATATCTAAATCCTAAACAAATTCAAATGTCCAAAATTATAAATACAAAACAAGATTTAGATATTAAATATTTGAATTTAGATATTGTTTAGAATTTAGTGCTTAGGATTTGAATTTAACTTTTATGATAAGGTCAATAACAAGCGTAAAAGTTTCTGGTCGGCGAGTGTTTATCCGCGCTGGATTTGACGTGCCCTTGAAAGATGGCAGGGTGGCTGATGATGCGCGGATCAAAGATGCCCTGCCGACGTTAAGATATTTAATTGATCAGCGAGCAAAAATAATTATTGGCTCGCATCTAAATCGCCCCAACGGGTGGAACGAGACAAAAAGTCTTTGGCCGGTGGCGGAAAAACTGGGGGAATTTCTTAATTATAAAGTGGTAAAAGTTACGAACAAGTTGCCAGACTACCCTGTTCCGCATATTTATTTTTTTACACAAGACATCACTAAGGGGAACTACGCGGATTTAACGCGGACTATGCGAGGCGGCGACATTCTTATGCTGGAAAACCTGCGCTTTTATCCGGGAGAGCAGGAGAACAGCGAAGAGTTTGCCAAAGCTCTGGCACAATTCGCAGATGTTTTTGTGAACGAGGCGTTTTCGAATGCGCATAGAAAAGATGCGTCAGTGTTTAGTTTGCCAAACTTGTTGCCGGCTTATGCGGGAATTGATTTTTTGCGGGAGATTCAAGCGCTAAATCAGGTAGCTCAACATCCTCAAAAACCCATGGTGTTGTTGATTGGCGGAGCTAAGATTTCCGACAAGGTTGAGACTATTGAAAACTTGGCAGATAAAGTTGATTATATTTTGGTCGGCGGCAGGGTCGGCAATACTTTTCTTAAAGCGGCAGGATACGATGTCGGCAAATCGGAGACTGAAGATGAAGTGATAGCTAAGCATTTATTGCGCAATTACAAAAATAAGATTGTTTTGCCAGCTGACTTAGTGGTGGCCAAATCGGTGGATGATGTCCCACGGGCCGTAACACCCGATAAAATTAGGCCGACTGACATTATTCTGGACATAGGCCCTGCCAGCATCCGCAAGTTTTCACAGCTTCTGAAGTCCGCCAAAACTTTGGTCTGGAACGGGCCATTTGGCGTGATTGAGAAGCCTAAGTTTGCGTTCGGCAGCAAAGGGTTGGCCCAGGCTTTTGCGTCAAGGTCCAAAGGCCAAGCTTTCGGCTTGGTCGGCGGCGGGGAGACAGTAGAGCTTATTCATCAGGCGAAAGTCGAGCAATTTATAGACCACATTTCCACCGCCGGCGGAGCGATGCTGGAATTTTTGTCAGGAAAGCAATTGCCTGCAATTAAAGCGTTAGAAAGAAATAATGCCTAAGATACCAATCAAAAAAATAGTTGCCAGGGAGATTCTGGAGTCGCGGGGAATACCGACTGTGGAAGTGACGGTGGAAACTTCCAAAGGACTCGGGACCTTCGGCGTTCCGTCCGGAGCCTCCATGGGAGC
>JACQPC010000004.1 GCA_016207695.1 Candidatus Doudnabacteria bacterium
CCCCGCAGACCAATCAGCAGCCAGACTTAAGCACGCTCCCGAAGTTTGTGATGGGGGACGTTACGAGAGTGGAAGGACAAAAAGTCTTCATCTCCGCCGAAGGGGAGAAAACCATAGTCGCCACCGCCGCAACCAAAGTGGTCAAGCAGGTCAAGGCCAAGGATGGCTCACTAAGCCTGGCGGATGCTAAGCTTGCCGAGCTTAAGGCAGGCAACAAAATCGTGGCCTATTATTCGGATGAGCCAGTCGGCAGCGAATATTCAGCCACTAAGATCCAAATTATCGATTAGATTTAAAATGAATAAGCAGTCAGGTCAGACTCTTATTGAGACTATAGTCGCGATTTTTGTCTTAACGCTAGCCCTTTCCGGAGGGGTAGCGTTGGCTATTTATGCCTTAAGCAATTCGGCGCGCAGTTTTAGCCAGATTGTCGCCACTAACTTAGCCAGGGAAGGAATTGAGGTGGCGCGCGCAATGCGCGATTCCAATTGGCTGGCTTCGGACGCCAAAGGAAACCCGCCTTGGGATTTGACGGCTTGCGCTGACATCGGCGGCCGGCTGTGCTATCCACGGGCTTATGACGGGGTGGCAGGCTATAACAATTACAATATTAGATCAGGCAGTTATCGGGCAGAGTTTAGCGAGCAAGATAAAACTTGGGCTTTAGCAAGCAATGCCAGCGCCAATTTTGGATTGTATTTGCAAGGAAACGGCCTTTATAACCATAACCAAAACGGGCCAATGCTTTATGCGCGCAAGATCAAAATTACCGAGAATACTGCAAGCCCTTATACCAACCAGAATTCCAATTCCGAGCTGATTGTCCAAAGCATTGTCGGCTGGGTGGGCAAAAACTGCACGGCCATGACCAATGAGGATCCGGAAACGACGAATTGCAAACTTGTGCTGGAAGAGCATATGACGAATTGGAAGGACTATAAGTAATGGGGAATAACATTCCACATTCCCAAAAGGGATTTACCCTGTTCGAGGCTATTGTCTCAACCGCGGTATTTGCCTTTGTGGTTTCTTCCATCTTGGGCGTATATGTGGCGACATTGCAGCTGGACCAAAAAACCCGCTCGCAGCGGGCGGTGACCCAGAACGCCAGATTCCTGATGGAATATTTGGCCAAAGAAATCCGCAACGGGACCATTGATTATGCCGCTTATCCTGGAGGATCAGTCAGCGGCCAGAATGAAATTTATATTCGAAACCAGCTTAATGAATCGGAGCGGATTTATCTGGATGGACAAAATTTGATATTGAGCAAGTTGAGCGGGACTACCTCCCTTAATTCCGCTTCAGCCCTGGTAACCAAGATGGCGTTTTATGTGTCTCCCAACAGCAACCCTTTCACCACCCAAAGGCCGCCCCCCCAGAACCAGCAGCCAACAGTCACTGTTGTTTTGGAGTTAACCTCAAACTATGGCCAGCGGACAGTTGATGTTGCCAGAATCAATCTACAGAGCACTTTCACCGTCCGCGCTTATCCTTCAAGATTCCCATGATAGGGAATATAGAATATAGCCTATAGAATATGGAACACAAAATTCGACATTCCACATTCCACATTCCACATTCCGATCAAGAAGGGGTTACGCTTCTGATTTCACTGTTGATTATGTCCGGCATTACCCTTATTACCTTGACCGTGGGATTTTTTGCCATTCAAGAAATTCGCTCCACCCGGGCCGTGCTTCTGACCGAGCCGGCCATCGCGGCCGCGGAAACGGGAGGTGAGCAGGGTATTTGGGCGATTAAGAACAATACTTCCCTTTCTGATTGTTCAACGGGCAAAAGTATCGGCACCCTGGCCAATTACTCCAAAGTTGAAGCTTGCAAATATTATGGCGCCGCAACCATCGAAATAGCTGCTTCATCTGAATATAATTTTTTTCTTTACAATCCCAACGACATTAATGGGGACGTGGACTTAACTCGATTCCCTTATAGTTACTTATCTGTGATTCATAAGTCTGGGGGGTACAGTGTGGTTGTCACTATCACCAGAATTGACGGCAGTGCGGTGGGCAGCAGCACAGTAAGCCCTGGAGGGGGCGGCACCATCAGCATTCCCGAAGTCATAAGCGGGTCGGAGGGCCGGATGAAAGTCACTTTGTTTTCGACAGGCGATGCGACAGTTGAGGTCAATACCAACCAAGGAATTCCTGACCGACCGACTGTTGATTCCGCCGGCTGCAGCGGTACGGCTGCGAGCACTGACTGCAGTTCCGTGCAGAGCGCATATAAGCGGCGGATTAATGTCACGGTGCCCCAATAAGCGGGAATGTGGAATGTTGAATATGGAATATAGATAAAAAAACCGCGGTTTGCGGTTTTTTTTGTGTTGCTGTTTATTCTACATTCAATATTCTATATTCCCTATGGTAATTTTATCACCTGTCCTACGGTAATCAGGTCTGACTTTTGTAAATTGGGATTAACCGCGATAATATCATCAACTGTGATATTAAATGAATGGGCAATGCTGGCTAAAGTGTCGCCCTGTTTGATTGTGTAGATTTTGTCTGGGACTTTGCTGGTGGTGGCTTGGGGGATTTTTAAGGTCTGGCCGGGATGCAGGAGAAATGGCTCGGAAAGTCCGTTGATTTGGGCGATTAAGTCCCAGCGTATCTTGTATTGCTGGCTGATGTTGAAAAGGGTATCGCCATTTTTGACCGTATAAGAGGTGAATTCCGGAACAGGCTCTTCCTTGGTAGCAAGGCCCAAGACCTGTTTTTTCGCCTCAAGCTCCACAGAAGGCGATTGTGCAACGGTGGATTCTGCTTTATTATTACTAAGGGTGGACCGGCTGTTTTTGGGCAGCAAATTGATCAATAATACAATGCTAATGAGCAAAAAAAATACCCCAGCCGCCGTCCATTTCCTATCGCGCCGAAAATTCGGTGTTATTTGAGCCCTAAGCTCCGGCGACAAATGGGGGCGAATATATTTCATCTCTCGTGTTTGGTTTGAGTTTCTTCTTTTGAAAGTTACACTCCAATTTTACGATATTAATAAGAGTATGTCAAAACATGAGCAACGAGGATGCCAAAAAAAGAATAAAAAAGCTCACTGATGAGATAAATAGCCTAAGATACCGCTATCATGTGCTGGATGATCCCACTGTTACGGACGAAATTTATGAGTCTTTGACTCAAGAGCTGGTCAAGCTTGAAGCCAAATATCCACAGTTCAAACAGGCACATTCTCCAACCCAGCGGGTAGGCGGGGCAGCTTTGGAAAAGTTCCAAAAGGTCCGGCATGAAGTCCGGATGCTTTCGCTGTCCGATGCTTTTAATAAAGAAGATATGCTTGACTGGGAAGCCAGGATTAAAAAATTGATCCCTGATGCTAAGCTGGAGTATTTTTGCGAGGTGAAATTCGATGGCCTGGCGGTCAGTTTGAGATACAAATCTGGGGCGTTGGTTGTGGCCGCTACCAGAGGAGATGGCGAAATTGGAGAAAATGTCACGGAAAATGTGAAAACTATCCAATCTGTGCCGCTGGATTTGCCGATCAAGAAGGATATAGAAGTTCGCGGCGAGGCAATCATGACCAAGGATGTTTGGAATGCCCTCAATAAGCAGCAAGAGAAAAAGGGTAAACCGTTATATGCCAATACCAGAAACGCCGCGGCCGGCTCCATCCGCCAGCTAGATCCCAAGGTCACAGCTTCAAGGAAATTGCAGTTTTATGCCTATGATTTGGTTATGGATTTGGAGCAAACGACGACCCATGAGGAGGTTCACGAGAAGATTAAAGCACTGGGATTTAAAGTCAGCAAATATCAAAAGCATGCGAAAAATTTGGAAGCAGTCTTTGAGTTTTATGATCATATCGGAAAGCTTCGCGAAACACTGCCCTTTGGCATTGATGGGATCGTGGTGTCAGTCAACAATCTTGAATTGTTTAAGCGTTTGGGCGCGGTGGGAAAAGCGCCGCGCGGCATGGTGGCTTATAAATTTGCGCCGGAGCAGGTTGCGACTGTCATGGAAAATATCATTGTTCAGGTGGGCCGGACCGGCAAATTGACCCCGATTGCTCAATTGCGGCCGGTGTTCGTCGGCGGGACCACAGTCTCGCGTGCCACCCTGCACAATGAAGATGAAATCAAGCGGCTGGATGTGCGGATTGGAGACACCGTAGTTATTCAGCGTGCTGGAGATGTGATTCCGGATGTGGTTGAGGTTTTGCCGAAGTTGCGAACTGGCAAGGAAAAAAAATTTTTAATGCTTAAGCATTGCCCGGTTTGCAAACAACCGATCGTTCGGCGCGGCGTTGATTACTTTTGTGTCAATGCGCATTGCCCGACCAAAAATCTGCGCTATATGGAATACTTCGTGTCCGCTTTTGATATCTACACTGTGGGGCCTAAAATTTTGCAAAGATTTAAGGACGAGGGTCTGATTTCTGACGTAGTGGATTTGTTTTATCTTAAAAAAGAAGATATCCAGTCTTTAGAAAGATTTGGCGAAAAATCAGCAGAGAACATAATCGCTTCCATACAGGCCCGTAAGCAAGTGACCTTGCCGAAGTTTATCTACGCACTTGGAATTGCTCATGTTGGCGAGGAAACGGCGTTTGATTTGGCTCAAAGATTTGGATCAATTCAAAAACTGATGAACGCTTCTAAAGAAGAAATCAATGCCATACTTAATATCGGCGAAGTCGTAGCTCAAAGTATTTCTGACTGGTTCCGGTCCAAACGCAACCGGCAGTTTATCGAAAAGCTCCTCAAGGCCGGCATTGAAGTAGAACAAGTTAAGATTCACAAGACTGCTTTGACTGGCAAATCGATTGTGGTCACGGGAACTTTAGAAAATTTATCGCGCGAGGAAGCCAAAGAAGCAATCAGAAAAGCCGGCGGCGATTGGGTTTCCTCGGTTTCCAAAAATACTGATTTCGTGGTGGTCGGAGATAACCCCGGTTCCAAATACGACAAAGCACAGAAGCTGGGAGTCAAAACCATTGATGAAAAAGAATTTTTAAAATTATTGGGGAAATAAATCCTTTTGTGGTCAAGCGTTGCGAGTTGCAACGCTTTTTGATTTTAGATATACTTGTTGTTCCAAAGGAGGGCCTATGGCCAAAGAGGATCGCGGATTTGCGTCGATGCCGCCTGCGAAGCAGCGCGAGATAGCGAGCAAGGGAGGGAAGGCGGCGCACCAGAAAGGCACCGCTCACGAGTGGACGAGCGAGGAGGCTCGCGAGGCCGGCCGCAAGGGCGGCATTGCAAGTCATCAGCGTCAGAGAGCAGTTGCAGAAGACGCATAGTGCTTCAGGAGAGGAATTAAGCGCCTAAAAGGTTTAATTCCTCTCCTAAGACGTTTCCACATTTTATTCACTTTCATCCTTGACAGGGTTTCAGAAAAAAGCTATAATTGATTAAAGCTTAACGTATGGTAAAAATACTACATTTAGCAATAACCAAGGCGGTCACATGTTGAACTAGCACTTATTAATTTGTGCTTAGTTGACTGGCCCGCCGAAAGGCGGTTTTTGATTGGCCGAAAGCTAGTTCTTTATTAAAGCCATAATAAATATGGGTCACTGCTTCACCTCTTGGTTGCTTTAACCGGGTTTTGAAAGCGAGCAGTGACCTGTGAGAGTTATGGCTAGCAGTTTAACAACCTACCGGCATCTTATGACTCCGACGATACGTCGGAGTGAATCCAAGTCCTCGTCATGTAAACGGGGCAAACCTCCGACGCTGACTTTGTCAGGTCGGAGCGCCGACTGAAACGTCGGCGTAGCAGTCAGTGATTGCTAGTCAAATAACGAATTAAACACCTAAGGGTGTATGGTGGATGCCTTGGCAGTTTAAGCCTAAGAAGGACGCAGCAGCCGGCGATACGCCTCGGGGAGGTGGCA
>JACQPC010000077.1 GCA_016207695.1 Candidatus Doudnabacteria bacterium
TGGCTTTCGTCGAGCTTGAAGATCTGGGAGGCAGCATGGAAGTGTTGGTTTTTCCCGGCACCTTTCAAAAATATAAAGATATTGTCATGGAAGAAAAGATTGTCATTGTTTCCGGCCGCGTTTCGGACAAAGACGGCGTGCCAAAATTCTTGGCGGATGAGATCAAGGAATTAAATAATTCCCCTATTTCCCCAACTTCCCATACCATCACCGTTCGCGTTCCAGATAATGCCAGCGAAGAGTTATTTATGGAGCTCAAAAAGCTCTTTGAGCTTTTCCCGGGTTCAATGGCGGTGGATCTTTTGGTCAATGAGCAGAGGGTCAAAACTCCCTACCGCATCAACCTCACCGAAGAATTAAAAAACCAGTTGCAACAATTTCAAAGCAGTTATATAATTAATTAGATCAAGAGCCTTGATGCGGTCTCACCACCCGCGGAGCTCTTGCGGCGACTTCGGCCGTTAATCGAAGAAATTGAGCAAAAAATTGGGTGGAACCGCCCGGTCGAATGACCGGGTCCCAAGCCGTCGAGCTTGGTTTTTTTATTCCCTTGATACCCATGATTCCCTTTTAACCTATGAAAAACGACAAAGAATACTTAGAGCATCTTAGGCACTCCTGCGCCCATCTATTGGCCGCCGCAGTCATGAAACTGTGGCCGGATACCAAGCGCGCTATTGGCCCGGCTATTGAAGACGGATTCTACTTTGACTTCGAGTTCAGCAAGTCTATCTCCGAAAAAGATTTTCCCAAGATCGAAAAAACTATGCGGGAAATCCTCAAAGGCTGGGACGGTTTTGAACGCCATGAGCTAAACGCCAAGGAAGCAAAAAAAGAGTATCCCAACAACCCCTTCAAGCATGAGATGATAGACGAGTTCAGCGAAAAAGGAAAAAAGAAAGTCTCATTCTACAAATCCGGAGACTATTGGGATTTGTGCCGCGGCGGCCATATAAAAAATCCCAAACAAGAATTGCAACACTTCAAATTGTTGTCCATAGCCGGAGCGTATTGGCGCGGATCAGAAAAAAATCCCATGTTGACTAGAATCTATGGCACATGTTGGCCTACAAAAGGAGAGCTGGAAAAATATTTATGGCAACTGGAAGAAGCCAAAAAACGAGATCACAGAATTTTGGGTGAAAAACTCGAAATCTTTACCTTTGCCGAAGAAATCGGGGCTGGACTTCCCTTATGGCTTCCTCATGGCACAATTATTAGAGAAGAATTGGAAAAATGGGCCAAGGAAACTGAAACAAAGTGGGGTTATCAAAGAGTGGTTACTCCGCATATTACCAAGGAACAGCTTTACAAAATTTCTGGACATCTTCCTTATTATGCCGACGATATGTATTCCCCAATCGACATTGAAGGAGAAAAGTACTATCTGAAGCCGATGAACTGCCCGCATCACCATATGATTTACAAAAATAGGATTCACAGCTATCGCGAGCTCCCTCTGCGCTTAACCGAATATGGGCAGTTATACCGGTTCGAACTGTCCGGCGCGCTTCACGGCTTGATGAGGGTACGAGGATTCTGCCAGAACGACGCTCACATCTATGTTGCGGAAAAAGACGTGGTTGATGAATTTGTTAGAGTCATGGATCTTCATAAATATTACTATGACAAGCTGGGCATAAAAAACTTCAAGGTCAAGCTTGGCCTTCGCGACCCAAAAAATCTAAGAAAAAAATATCACGGCAATGATGCCATGTGGAAAAAAGCGGAAAAACTGACCCGCGCAGGCTTGGAAAAATCTGGTGTGGAATATGAAGAGGACAGTGGCGGGGCAGCCCACTACGGCCCCAAGGGCGATATCATCATTCAATCTGTCATTGGCAAGGAATATGCCATTGGCACGGTGCAAGTTGACCTTTTTATGCCAGAGCGCTTTGACCTAAAATTCACAAATGAAAAAGGACAGCAAGAAAAGCCAGCGATTATACATCGCGCTCCCTTGGGAAGCCACGAGCGCATGGTCGGCTTTCTGCTTGAGCATTTTGCCGGAGCTTTCCCGGTTTGGCTCTCACCGGTTCAGGCTGTTGTCTTGCCGATTTCGGAAAAGCAAAACAAGTATGCGAAGATCACCTTCACATTCTTGAAAGAAAACGACATTCGCGTGGAACTCGATGACCGCAATGAATCGATTGGCAAGAAAATCCGCGAAGCGGAGATGCAAAAAATCCCTTATATGCTTATAGTCGGCGAAAAGGAAGTTAGGGCTAAATCAGTGGCGGTAAGGGCCAGAAATCAGAAAGATTTGGGTACTATGAAACTGGAAAAATTCTTGGAGAAAATCAAGCATGAGATCCAAGCCCGATCACAATCTTAAGGCAGAAAAGCGAGAAATTAAAAAACGGCCTCGGATGAAAATGACAGGTGCATCCCTAAGAAGGGGTTCCAGACATGCCGGATTGGCAATTATCAAAAGTCACAAAAAATAAACTCATTGTCATCTTAGGGCCGACTTCATCAGGAAAGTCGGCTCTTGCCATTGCCTTGGCCAAAAAGTTCAACGGTGAGATTATTTCTGCTGATTCCCGTCAAGTCTACAAAGGTATGGACCTGGGAACCGGCAAAGTGACAAAAAAAGAACAAAAAACAATTCCCCACCATTTGCTCGATGTTGCAAGCCCAAAAAGACAATTTACCGTCGCTGAATACCAATCATACGTAAAAAGCGCGATCGCGCAAATCACGTATAACGAAAAAGTTCCCTTTTTGGTCGGCGGCACGCCTTTTTATATCTACGCGGTCATTGATGATCTTCAAATCCCGGAAGTTAAGCCAAATTTGAAACTGCGAAAACAGCTGGAAAAAAAGTCTGCGGCGGAACTTTTTAAGATACTCAAAAAACTTGATCCAAGACGGGCAAAAAATATCGACCCTCACAACCCAAGACGGCTGATCCGGGCTATTGAAATCATCAAAGCCACCGGCCAACCCATCCCCCTTCTACGCAATCCTGAACTTGATTCAGGATCTCCTGATGCGCTTCTTCTTGGCATCAAAAAGAACCCCGAAGAACTCAAAAAACTCATTAAAGCTCGCCTGGAAAAACGCCTCAAACAAGGCATGGTCAAAGAAATAAAAAAACTCCTCAAGCAAGGAGTTTCACATAAGCGTTTATTTGAATTGGGGCTCGAGTATAGATACGTTTCTGAATATCTCAAACGCAGTCTTTCTTACCAAGAAATGAAAGATCAACTGCTTTCCGCGATTGTCAAATTCTCCAAACGCCAAATGACCTGGTTTAAAACGGATAAGCGCATCCATTGGATAAGAAACCAAGTTCAAGCCGAACAACTAATTCGCAAGCTCCTTTTTTAAAAGTTCATTGACCACCTGAGGATTCCCTTTGCCTTTCAGCTCTTTCATCACCTGCCCGACCAAAAAACCTATGGACTTGGGATTAGCCTTGGCATCCTCTACCGCTTTCTGATTTGCTGCGATTACCTTTTTGACCGCTTCCAAAATTACTGATTCATCAGAAACCTGGGCCAAGCCCATTTGGTCCAAAAGATTGGAAGGGTCCTCCCCGGTTTCAAACATCTTAGCCAAGACGTCTTTAGCCGCCAACTGCGAAACCTCCCCTTCCCCGATCAGCTTGACCAGTTCCGCAAAATTTTCTGCACTGATTCTGGACTGTTGCGGATTTATACCAGCTTGATTGATGCTTGCCAAAAACGGCCCCAAAAGCAAGTTGCTTGCTAATTTAATATATTTATCTCCCTCTGTTGTCCATTCTCTAAGCTCGGACACAATCTGCTCAAAAAATTCTGAAAGTTCCTTATAGGAAACAAAAGTCTGGGCATCTTTTCCCGCCAAGCCGTATTCAGCGACAAACCGTTCTTTGCGCCTGGCTGGCAATTCGGGCATGCTTCTTTTTATTTCACTGATCCAATCTTGCTCAAAATGCAACACCGGCAAATCCGGCTCCGGGAAATAGCGGTAATCCTGGGATTCTTCCTTTGAGCGCAGGGAAACCGTAATCCCCCTGTCTTCAATCCATCCGCGCGTTTCTTGCGTTGGCACATTACTGCTGTCTAAGATTTCCGCCTGCCGCTTGATTTCAAAATCTATAGCGTTGGCCACGGCCTTAAACGAGTTCATGTTTTTCACCTCTACTTTATAATTCGGCAATTCCTACTTCCGACTTCCGACTTCCGACTTCCGAAGCGAGATATTGGCATCACAGCGCAGATGCCCTTTTTCCATATCCGCGTCCGACACTTCCAAATAGCGCATAATATTCTGCAGTTCCTGCAGGTAAACTCTCGCTTCCGCAGCACTTCTAATGTCCGGTTCAGACACAATTTCCAAAAGCGGCGTGCCGGCGCGGTTGTAGTCAACCAGGCTGTAATTTTTGCCCGGCGGCTTGCCCGCCGAAGCCTTGGCGAAGGCGGGATGGATAAGTTTTCCGGCATCCTCTTCCAGATGCACTCGAGTAATTCCTATTTTGCCCAATTTCCCCTTCCCGTTGATCGGGTGGTCGAATTGCGAGATCTGATAGCCTTTCGGCAGATCCGGGTAAAAATAATTCTTCCGGTCAAACTTGGCAATCTTTGCGACTTGGCAATTCAGGGCCAAGCCAACCATGACGGTTTTTTTGATCGCCTCGCGATTGATTACCGGCAGGGTGCCGGGATGGCCCATGCAGATTTCGCAGACATTAACATTCGGTTCAGCCGATTCCGCATTCTTAGACCGGCAGAACATTTTGCTTTGGGTCTTTAGCTGGACGTGCACTTCTAGCCCGATTATGGGTTCATAAGTCATGGTGATGATTGCTGATTAGTAGAATTAACACTATCAAGATTAAAATTAACCAAATCAGGATTAATTGTCCTAAGCAGTAAATAGGCGGTGAACAAAAGAACAAGGCCAATGATGGCAGAATAAATAAACTCTTTTCCTTTGGTAGTCTGCTCCCCGCTTCCCTGGGCGGTCATAATGAAATAGCCGCCGATAATAATCATCAAAAACGCCAACAGGGCCGCTGCTCCCAAAGCCCAGGTATAGATCTGGTTAATGCATTTAGGCAAAGCCACAATCGGCTGTTCGGTCGTGTCCCTGCTGCACGGATTGGCCTGCGCGATTGCCAACTGGGGAAAAGTCGAACCAAAAACTATAACAATAACTATAACAATAACAACGTATTTCATAGCTTTGGTCTTAATTTAAGTCCCAAGGCCTTTTCAAAAGCGTGGCCGGCGGCAAACAGTTTCTCTTCGGAAAAATGCGGGCCCACGATCTGCAAGCCTACTGGCAGCCCACCATCCGTCAAGCCGGCCGGCACCACCAATCCCGGCACTCCGGCGATGTTAAGCGCCACTGTAAAAATATCTTCCAAATAAGCCTGCAGGGGATCTAATGTTTTTTCGCCAAACTTAAAGGCAGGCGCTGGCGAGGTCGGGGTCAAGATTAAATCGTATTTTTCAAACGCTTTCTTAAAATCATTCCTAATCAAGGCCTGGGCCTGTTTGGCCTTCTTATAATACGCGTCATAATACCCCGCGGATGAAGCATAAGTGCCGATCATTATTCTTCTTTTAGCCTCAACACCCAGTCCCGTAGAACGGCTGTTATAATAAACGTCAGCCAAGCTTTCGCCGCTGATCGACAGCCCATATCTGATTCCATCGTAGCGGGAAAGGTTGGCCGAAATTTCAACCGGCAAGATCACATAATACGCAGCCAAGGCATATTTGGCATTAGGCAAGCTCATGCTTTCAACTAATGCTCCTAATCTCTCGAACTGAACAATTGCACCTTCAATGATTTTTTTCACTTCCGGATGCAGGCCTTCGGCCAAATATTCCTTAGGCACCCCGACTTTTATCCCTTTAAGATCTTCCCTTAATAACTTAGTATAGTCAGGAACCGGCCTTGGCAAAGAAGTGGAATCCCATTCATCAGCTCCAGCCATGGCTTGGAAAGCTATCGCCGCATCCTCGACTGTGCAGGCCAAAACCCCCGGTTGATCAAGTGAGGATCCTAAAGCAATCAAACCGTAGCGCGAAGCGCGGCCATAAGTCGGCTTGAAGCCCACAACGCCGCACATCGAGGCCGGCTGCCTGGAAGAACCGCCGGTGTCTGTGCCCAAAGCAAATAATGCCATGGATGCAGCTACGGCCGCGGCTGAACCTCCCGATGACCCACCCGGGACTCTTTCTAAATCGTAAGGATTTTTAGTTGGGCCATAAGCGGAATTTTCCGTGGATACACCCATCCCCCACTCATCCAAATTGGTTTTTCCAAGCATGATCGGCCCCGATTCTTTCAGCTTTTTGATTACCGTGGCGTCGTAAGGGGCAATATAGTTTTCTAAAATCTTGGAGCCCGCAGTGGCCTGCATGCCTTTAACTAAAATATTGTCTTTCACCGCAAATGGAATCCCGGTCAGCGCAAAGCCTTCCCCGTCAGCGATCAATTTATCCGCCCTTGCCGCATCAGCAAGTGACGCTTCCTCGGCCACAAACAAAAAAGCATGAATGGAAGGATTCAGTTTTTTGATTCTTTCCAAAAAAGCTCTAGTCAGTTCTAAAGCGGAAATTTTTTTGTCCGCCAGCAGTTCTGATGCCTGCTTAAGTGTTAACTCTGATATATCCATATGATTGTATCGATGCTAATATACGAATAATACTAATTATACTAA
>JACQPC010000067.1 GCA_016207695.1 Candidatus Doudnabacteria bacterium
AACGTGCGCGACTTTAATACTAAATTGCAGACGTTCCCGACTAATATTTTTGCCAGCATGTTCGGCTTTGCTGCCCGCGCTTTCTTTGACATCGACGACAAGGGAGTGGAATCGCAACCGATAAATGTCCAGTTTTAAAATCCGAAGCACCAAATCCGAAATTCGAAACAATATCTAAATCCAAAGCACAAATATCTAAACAGGGGTTTTGGATTTTGGACATTTGATATTTGAATTTGTTTCGTGCTTCGATATTCGATATTCGAATTTATTTATGATTTATACCGAAATCGCCAGCAACAAACGCCGCACCGCGTTATTCATTACTTTCTTCCTAGTCCTCATTATCGGCCTGGGCTGGTTTTTTTCGTATTCAGTGGACGAGCCGCTGCTGCTGCCAATTGCAGTTGGTTTTTCAGTATTGATGAGTTTAACCAGTTACTTCTTTTCCGATAAAATTGTCTTGGCAATGTCCCATGCCAAGGAAATCAAACGGACTGACGATACTGAATTATATCGAGTGGTTGAAAATCTCGCTATTACAGCAGGACTGCCGACGCCAAAAATCTATCTGATTGACGACACCGCGCCCAACGCTTTTGCCACTGGCCGAGACCCTAAGCATGCGGTTGTGGCCATTACAACTGGCTTGCGATCCAAACTCGCCAAACAAGAGCTAGAGGGTGTAATGGCTCATGAATTGTCACACATCGGCAATTATGACATTCGACTGTCCACGATAATCGTAGTATTGGTCGGCCTCATAACACTTTTGGCTGACTGGATGTTGAGGATTTCTTTTCACGGCCGACGAAGAAGCAGCGATGGCGGTGGAATTTTGCTTTTAATTGGTTTGGTCTTTGCCCTGCTTTCCCCCATTGCCGCAACTTTGATACAATTGGCAATTTCACGCCGGAGAGAATATCTGGCTGATGCTTCTGGTGTATTGTTGACCCGCTACCCGCAGGGCCTGGCCTCGGCCTTGCAAAAAATCGCGGCTGACCATGAGCCGCTCGAGGTTGCCAACAAAGCCACAGCGCACTTATATATAGTAAATCCTCTGAAGGAACATATTGAGGGCCGCAACCGCATCGGATGGTTTGCTAATCTGTTCCAAACCCACCCTCCGATTGCGGACAGGATTGTCAAGTTAAGGCAGATGAACTTTTAAGTAAAATCCAATAGTCGCTTTATGACTTGGCTCCGGAAACCTCTGCGGCTTAATTTTTGCGCCAGCTTAACCTTATCCGTTTCGTTCTGTTTTTCAACAAACCGCCTGGCAATTTCTGTTTCTCTCTCAACAGGCAAGTTCTCCAAAAGCAGCGCTTCGGCTTCATTGCTTGCAATTCCTCGCATCATTAGTTTAGCTTTAAGGCCATAGAAACCAAAAATCTTGTACTTGATCAAATTATCCAAATAAGTTTGTGCGAATTGAGCATTGTCAAGAAGGCCTGCTTGCGTTAGTTTGTTAATGGCCTCTGCCACATCCGCCCGCTTGTAGCCGCGCGACACAAGTTTTCTGGCCAGTTCCTCGGAATGATGCAGTCTAATTTTAAGCAAGTTCAGAGCCTTTTCGTAAGCGTTTGACATTTTTGGTATAATATAAGTATAGTATAGTTTAATTAATCGCGAAAAATCGATGAACAGCGCAACAAGCACGATTTTTCGCGAAAAGGAGTAATGCGCCGACCGGAGCGGTTTACAAAGTAAAACGCGAAGTGTCGGCCAATTACGACGCATGAACAACTTCTCTTTCATTCTCGAACGGCTTTCCTCCAGGGCCAAAAATGCCCTGATTATCTCGCAGAAAATCTCCGAGGATCTGCGCCATGACCACATCGGCAGCGAGCATCTTTTGTATGGAATCCTGCAGGAAGATTCGTCTTTTGCTTCCGAGCTTTTGCGCAAAAACCGCATTACGCCCCAATTGATCAAGCAAGAAATCATCAGGCTTAACCTCAATAATGTTTCAGATAAATGGCAGCCGAAACTGACCAATAACCTGCGGGAAATCATAGAAAAAGCGGCCATCATAGCCGCCCGCTACCAATATCAATTTATCGGCACCGAGCATTTCCTGTTCGGAATCGCCGACATGGAGAATGACGAGGCAAAATCCATCCTTTTGAATATGAAGGTTTCGGTCAACGAACTTAAGAAAAATTTGCAGGCCATTTTTGAAAACGTCTCCCGCATACCCGACTTGCTGAATGCCGATGAGCAAATGGTCCAGCCGGGCTTAGCCGGCTTGGAAGAAAAATCCGTCAAAACTCCAGCGCTCGATTACTTCTCTGTCGACCTTTCCAAAAAAGCCCGAAACGGCAAAATCGATCCGGTCATCGGGCGCAAGTCCGAAATTGAACGGCTGATTTCCATCCTAAACCGCCGGACCAAAAACAATCCGGTGCTGATCGGCGAACCGGGGGTGGGCAAAACCGCGATTGTCGAAGGGCTAGCCCTAGCCATTGTCAAGCACGAGGTTCCCGATTCGCTGCTGGACAAAAAAATCATTGCTTTGGATATGGCTTTGGTTGTGGCAGGATCCATGTTCCGCGGAGAGTTTGAGCAAAGATTGAAGCAAGTGATTGACGAAGTGCGAGAAAATCCCAACATCATGTTATTTATAGACGAACTGCATACCATTGTCGGGGCCGGCGCTACCACTGGGTCGCTGGATGCTGCCAATATTTTAAAACCTGCCTTGGCCCGCGGCGAGATCCGCGTGATAGGAGCCACTACCCTGGTTGAATACAAAAAGCATATCGAGCACGATGCAGCCTTGGAGCGCCGGTTCCAGCCGATTCTGGTGGAAGAGCCAACAATGGAAGAATCAATGCTGATTCTTTCAGGATTGCGGCCAAACTACGAAAAACATCACAATGTCGTAATCACCGATGACGCGATTAAATCCGCGGTCGAGCTTTCTTCCCGCTATATCAATGACCGCTTCCTGCCTGACAAGGCTTTGGATTTAATCGATGAAACCGCCGCTTACATCAAAACCGTAAGCCAGAAATCCCGCGGTATACGCGCAGTGAAAAAAATTGAAAATGAGCTTAAAAAACTGGAAGAGGAAAAAACCAAGGCTGTAATGCTCCAAGATTTTACCACTGCTCTGCACTTGAAGTCCCAAGAAGATAAGCTCAAGAAGCAAAAATTTGAATATCAAAAACTGGTATCCAAGCGCCCGGGCATGGTCAATGAGCTTTCCAGCGAAGACATCTCAAGGACAGTTTCCATGATCACCAAAATCCCGCTTAACAAACTTATTAAAACCGAAGCTAAGAAGCTCACCAATTTGGAAAAAGTCATGCAAGGCCGGATCATCGGGCAAGAAGAGGCAATCAAAACCATTGCCGCGGCCATCCGCCGCTCTCGCGCCGGCATCACCTCGCCGAAAAGGCCAATTTCGTCCTTCCTGTTTTTAGGACCCACCGGCGTTGGCAAAACCGAAACCGCCAAAGTTTTGGCGCAAGAGGTCTATGAGGACAAGGATGCCTTGATTCGGGTGGACATGTCCGAGTTTATGGAGCGGCACAATGTCGCCAGGTTAATTGGGGCGCCTGCCGGCTACGTTGGATATGAGGAAGGTGGGCGCTTAACCGAGGAAATCAGGCGTAAGCCTTATGCCGTGATATTGTTCGACGAAATTGAGAAAGCGCACCCTGACGTGTTTAACATCCTGCTTCAGATCCTGGAGGAAGGAGTGTTGACTGACGCGGCTGGAAAGCGAGTTAACTTTAGAAACACCATTATCATTATGACCTCAAATATAGGGATCACAGACCTAAACCGGCAGGCCAGCGCTTTTGGCTTCTCCCAGGATCGCACGTTTGAATTAATGGCAGACGAACGCAAGCGCGCCGAAGTTGAATATGACCGAGTTAAAGAAAAAGTTTTGGGTTCTTTAAAGGAAATCATGCGGCCCGAGCTATTAAATCGCATTGACAAAATCTTGGTCTTCCGCCCCTTAGGCATGGACGAGATCAAAAAAATTGTCAGCCTGGAGCTTAACAATTTAGTGCTCCATGTGGCCAAACAGCAAAAAATCAACCTGTTCTTTGATCGAGACGTCATTAAGCACATTGCCGAAAAAAGCTATGATCCCGCGCAGGGAGCAAGGTTTGTCCGAAGAAAAATCCAGGAATTGATCGAAGACACCTTGGCGGAAAAGCTCATTGCCGGCGAAGTTTTGGAGGGAAGCGACATCCGAGTCAGCATGGACGGCCAATTTGTGCAGATAAAACAGGTTGAGGTAGCCAAGGTTTAAATGTCGCTAATACAAAAAGCTAAAACACTAGGTCGCTTTGCCATAGACCTAGTGTTTCCTGTTTCTTGCGTCATTTGCGGCAAGGAAGACCAGTTTCTTTGCCCAGAATGCCAAAACCGCCTGCCCAGGCTTGAGCATCAAAAATGCATTGTTTGCCAAAAGTCTGCGCCATTTGGCAAAACCCACCCTGCCTGCTCTACCAGAAACACTGCTGACGGGCTTATTTGCGCTCTTCCCTACTCTCATCCGAAAATCGAAAACCTCATTAGGGTATTCAAATACAAGTTTATTTCTGATCTAAGCAATAGCCTGGCCGAAATAATTCTTAAGGAAATCAAAAATCAAAATCTCGAAGAGTATGTGCAAGGTTTCATCGTTGTTCCTGTTCCCTTGCATAAAAGAAGATTCGCTTGGCGGGGATTTAATCAAGCCCAGCTTCTAAGCTATAGAATTGCCCATGGTCTTATTTTGCAAGTGGATAACCACGTAGTTTTGAGGACCAAAAATACCAAGCCGCAGACTAAACTTACGCGCGAAGGGCGAAAAGCCAATATCACTGATGCGTTTGCTTTAAATCCCGATAGCATGATAGCTGGCAAAAAGTTTTTGCTGATCGACGATGTCGTGACGTCCGGCGCCACGATGAATGAAATCGCCAAACTGCTTAAGCAGAACAAAGCTATAGAAGTCTGGGCTTGCGCCGTAGCGCATGGCTAAAGTTCAACTACTTTAATTTCTTTAATTTTCTTATGGTCTTTTGGGTTCGCTGTCAGGAGCGGGGCTTGGAATAATTGTGCTAAAGCGGCATATACCGCATCGTAAAAAGTCAAGTCATAAGCCACCATGAGATTAATCGCGACTTTATAAACTTCGAAGTCTAAGTTTTGAAACTGGATGCCGGATTCTGTAAGAATGTCCAAACTGCTTACTATCAATTC
>JACQPC010000068.1 GCA_016207695.1 Candidatus Doudnabacteria bacterium
AGCAAAAGCTCCGCGAGGTATGAGCCGTCCTGTCCGTTGATACCGGTAATCAACGCTTTTTTCATATCTTAAAAAACTTCTTAAACATCTTAATAATATAATCCAACTCCGGCCTCCCCATCAACTGGTGGCAGCCGATATAAAAGCCATAATTGTTAATCCAGTCGGCCACTGGGTAGGAATTTGCTTGTAGCTTATAGCTTTTTAGCAAATATGGCTGGTTGATAAGGGGCAGCATGTCGCGCGTCTCAATGCCCTGTTTTTCGAGATAATTTACCAGGATTTCTTTTTTTATTCTTGCGTTTTTCCGGATCACGATCGGGAACATCATAAAGGCGTGTTCGATGTAAGCGGGATGCGAAGGAAGTTGCAAAAATTTTTCAAATGGCTTGAGTTTAGAAATCAAATACCTGGCATTGCGACGGCGCTTGCGAAGAATAATAGGGAGCCGAGACAGCTGCGCGAGTCCAAGCGCGCCTTCCATTTCGGTGACGCGGAAGCTAAAACCCGGCCGGATGAAGCGAAACCGCCGCGCAATGAGTTCCCTGCTGCCTTTTTTGTCAGTAAAATAGATTCCGTCACGTCCGTGATTGGCAAGGGAACGCAGCACTTCCGCATATTTGCGGCTGCTTGTCACGGCAAGTCCACCAACACCGGTGACGATCAGATGCGCGGCATAAGTGGAAAAACAGGAGATATCGCCAAAGCTGCCGACTCGTTTGCCTCGATAATTGACCCCCATCGTTTCGCAGGAGTCTTCGATGATCTTCAAGCCGTGCTTTCTCGCAATTTTTACGATCGGCACTATGTCCGCGCTCTGGCCGAAAAGATGCACCGGAATGATGGCACGCGTGCGCTTGGTGATCTTGGCCGCGATCTTTTCGGGGTCAATATTATAAGTCCGGCTATCCACATCAACAAAAACCGGTTTCAATCCCTGCTGGAGGACAACGTTGGCAGTGGCCACGAACGTCACAGCAGGAACAATAACCTCATCACCCTCTTTCCATCGCTCAAGCTCTTTGAGAGCAGCGACCGCGATGCGCAGCGCGGATGTCCCGCTGTTTACCATGACAGCAAATTTCGCCTGATGCATTCGCGCGAAACCCCGCTCGAATTTCTTGACAAATGGCCCATAGGAAAGCCGTTTGTTTTTCAGGGCTTGATTGAGGTATTTAACGGCAGTCGGGCTGATCTCCACGCAGCCAACGCCCAACTTCTCTCTCTGGATCATGCGTCAATAATACTTCCTGCTACAACTTTAGTAAATACTGACTCGAGTTGCGGTGCAAGCGTTCTTATGTGGAAAGTTCCAACGAAACGGTCGCGGCAATACTGCGAAAACTCGAGGCGGCGTTCTCTATCAGCGACGAGCACCTCAATTTTTTTTGCAAGGTCACGTGGATCACCCGGATTAAAAGTCAGGTCATCGCGGCCAACCAGCCACTCTAGCGCGCCGCCTCCCATAACCACGCAGGGAAGACCGAATGCCATGGCTTCGAGCAAGATCACAGAGCCTACCTCATGAAACCAGCGTGGCAGAATAAAGACATCTGAGGCAGACAAAAACTTTGCCATTTGTTCATAAGTCACCCAGCCCGGAAATGAGACCAGATTGCCCACCCCAAGATCCTCGGCCAATTTTTTGAGTCGGTCCATTTCCGGTCCCTGACCGCCGAGCGTTAGATGAACATCCGGTTTTCCTGACAAAGTAGCGAGCGCTCTGATGAGGATATCAAATCCTTTTTCAGAAATCAGCCTGCCGGTTGCATAAAGCTGGACGGTATCGTTTCGTTCGCGGCGTAGCTTGAGTGCCTCATCTGCATTCGTGCCAGCTCCTGTGAATAGTCGCTTTTCATCCACAAAATCCGGCATGACGGTCGCAGGAGAATCATAGCGCAGTCCAAATCGCTCGAACGCATCCCTCAAAAAAGGGGTATTGAACATAAAATGATCATTTTTGTTCGCGATCAGCGGGACTAGTATTCTTTCCAGCAAATAACGAATGCGCTGCTTAAAGAACCGCACCGGATTTTTCCAAAAAGATCCCATTCGCCAGGCAAAATATTCGCGATTAAAATGCAGAACCACCGGCTTCTCACCGCCGAACCAGCGATATAAACCTGCTCCGAGCATGTACTGGCCCTCCACATGGAAGATATCTGCTTCGGCAGAGTATTTCTTTAAAACTTTCCAAATATGATATTGCACACGAAGCTGATAGCGCGTCTGGAACCGCTCCTCGATCAGACGATAAGTAAGTGTTTTGTTGATAATATTATTCTGGGAATAAACCGTCAGCGCGCTGACATCGTGGCCCATTGCCTTGAGGTTTTCGGCTTTCAGGTCAGTATCAGTGATAGAACCTCCGGAAGTGAGAAAATTTAACTTTGAAGTAACGAGAATGATTCGCATACCTTAGACTTTCCTCGAAACTAAGATATTCACATAGCTGTTATTTTTTGCTTC
This sequence comes from Candidatus Doudnabacteria bacterium, assembly GCA_016207695.1. Classification (GTDB taxonomy): domain Bacteria; phylum Patescibacteriota; class Doudnabacteria; order UBA920; family O2-02-FULL-48-8; genus JACQPC01. The sequence goes on from JACQPC010000068.1 coordinate 2,470, forward strand.
TACCCATGCTATTGTTTCGCGTGTTACTGCAAGCAATTTGTTATCTTCTATCGCTCTCACGGCAAACCCCTTGTCTGACAAAGACTGCAGGATTTGCAGCGGGTCGTAGCCTGCCACCTTCAGATTCATTACAGAAAATTCCATGATGATGACAATATCAGGATTTTGCTCCAAAATTTTAGCCATGCCCTGCAGGGCAAGCGGTTCGCCCCCCTCAATATCCATTTTGATCACGTCAACTTTGGGAACTGCCAGCTCTTCCAACAGATGATCGAGAGTGTCGGCCTTGACGGTTATACTGATAGGACGAAAATCTGAGGGAAACAAACTGTGTGATCCTGTTTTATTGATCGTCTTAAAAAAATTCATCTCGCCGCTTTTGTCCGACACGGCGACATTGTAAATATTTACGTTTTTTCTGCCCGTTGTATTTTTTTTGAGCAGCTGATAATTTTCAGCATCTGCTTCGAAAGCCAAGACGCGGCCGCGCTTTCCCACCAGTTTCGAGAACAGGATGGTAAAATAGCCAATATGGCCTCCGATATCAACGACTGTCATCCCTGGTTTGATGATTTTCTTAAACTCTTTGGTAGTCTCTTTCTCATATTTCCCAAGCAGCATCTCCAATTTCCAGTCCCACTGGAATTTCGGCGGGAAATCGAATCCTTTCATTTTGGCCAGGAAGTTAGCAAACCTAGAAAGAAAACTTTTTACGATCCTGTTGAATCTCTGAGAACGAAAAAAAAATTTATATAAATTC
>JACQPC010000069.1 GCA_016207695.1 Candidatus Doudnabacteria bacterium
GAATACTAATTATACAAATCGCTAACCCTTGGGATTAGTATCATTAGTAAATTAGTATATTCGCATCGATACCAATATGAATCTCAAGATCATAACAGTCCCTGATCCTATACTTACCCAAAAAACGGATGCGGTCAAAAAAATTGACCGGAGCATTTTTAAATTGGCCGATGACATGATCGAAACCTGCAGAAAAGCCAACGGCATCGGCCTAGCCGCGCCGCAGATCGGCAAATCGGTCCGCTTGTGCATTATAAACCTTGAGCATCTTGGACTCGCGCCATTTGTTTTGATCAACCCAAAAATCATCAAAAAATCTTGGAAAAAAATTGAGATGGAAGAGGGCTGTTTGTCCATTCCCGGCATTTTCGGCATCGTCAAAAGGCCGGAGAAGATTACTGTGAAAGCCATAAATCTGACTGGAGAAGAAAACAGCTTTGACGCAGACGGCTTGGTGGCGCGGGTAATTCAGCATGAAATTGATCACTTGGACGGCATTTTGTTTACCTCCAAAATCCTAAAAAGAACTGATCCCAAGCCAGACACCAAGGAGCTTAGAGAATGAGAGTGATTTTTGCCGGCACAACTGATTTTGGCATTCCGACCCTGGAAAAATTAAAAAGCGAGCACGAACTGCTGGCTGTTGTCACGCAACCTGATAAACCCGCGGGCCGCAAAAAAATCCTCTCCCCTTCCCCGATCAAACTCTGGGCAGAAAAAAATAACATTCAGGTTTTCCAGCCTGAAAAAATCTTAAATCTTAAATCTGAAATCTTAAATCTAGCTCCCGATATTCTCCTCGTTGCCGCCTATGGCCAAATCATCCCGAGGACCGCCCTCGATACTCCGAAGCACGGCGCAATCAACATTCACGGCTCACTTCTTCCTAAATACCGTGGTGCCTCGCCAATCCAAACAGCAATTCTTAACGGAGATAAAACTACAGGAATCACTTTGTTTCTAATGGACGAGAAGCTTGACCACGGGCCAATTCTCGCCCAAGCAACGATAACTATTAACAATGACGACAACTACCCGAGCCTGTATAAAAAGCTTTCGTTGCTTACCCCTGATTTAGCCCTTTCAACGCTAATTAATCTGAACAACATTGAACCAAAACCGCAGGATGAGACGCAAGCCACCTATACAAAACTATTCACTCTCAAAGACGGCAAGATTAACTGGACTGATGAAGCCCGCATTATTGATCGGCAGATTAGAGCGTTAAATCCAGAGCCAGGAACTTGGACTATTCTCGACTCACAGTCTGTCAAAATCCTGGAAGCCCAAACAATCGACGGAGCTGGAGTCGAACTGTCAGGGAAAATTTATTCGAGCAATGGCAAAATGCTGGTAAAATGCGGAATTGGAAGTTTATGGATAAAAAAAATCCAGCCCGCAGGCCGTAAACCCATGAGCGGGGCCGATTTTCTAAACGGGCTCAAAAAATCCGAAACAAAAATCTTTGTTTAAGGCTGGTAAGTGATCTTGTATATCACGCCGGCTTTGTCGTCGGAGACAAAAAGCGCGCGGTTGTAAAATATTACATCCACTGGGCGGCCAAGAACATCATCTCTCTGCAGCCAACCGGTGATAAAATCTTCAATACCCTCGAAATTGCCTTTCGAATCAAGCTTAACCCGAACGAGTTTATATCCAGTTGGTTCTGACCTATTCCATGATCCGTGGAATGCCACGATGAGGTCATGCCAGTAATCTTCCGGCCAGCCTTCTTCGGGCACAAAAGCAAGACCTAAGGGTGCGGAATGAGCCGGCATTTCCACTTGGGGAGCCTCTGTATCTTCGCAAGGATCACGGATATATTGGTTTTTGTCAAAATTCCGATCATTTATTTTATTACCATAACAAATTGGCCAACCGTAGTTTTTGCCTTCCTGTAGGATGTTGATCTCTTCCGGCGGCAAATTATCCCCTAAATAATCCCGGCCCATGTCTGTCCCCCACATTCTGCCATCCAGATAACTCCAAGTAAAAAATACCGTGTTGCGCAGACCTTTGGCGAAAAGCTTGAAATCCGAGCCGTCAGGCTTCATGGAATAAATCGCCGCCCTACGAAGATCACCTTCGTTGCAGACATTACAAGATGAGCCAACCGAGACATAAAGCCTGCCATCAGGTCCAAACCCCAAAGTGCGCGTAAAATGCCCGCCGCCCTGCGTGGGCAGATCAGCGATCTTATGCAGGCTGTCTTCGGTATATGTTCCTACTCTTGAAACCCTGTGTTCTTCGGCGATATACAGAATAAAATCTTCAAAGGCCAGACCGTGAGGTTTACGAAGGTTTCGAAATATGTCGCTTTGGTTTTTAACCGCTCCGTCCTGCACTTCTAGAAGAGTCACAGCGCCTTCGCTAGTCCTGGAAACCCACATGTTGTTCAATGAATCAAAAACAATTACCCGAGCGCCCGGTAGGTCCTTAGCAAAAACAGAAATCGAAAAACCGTCCGGCAGTTTAAGCGGCAGGCCGGTAGTGTTTTTAGCTGGATTCGGCTCACTGACTGCATCTTCAGTTTTTTCGGACGGTGGCGGATTCACTGCCGGCCAAACACCGCGCATTTCACTCCAGTAAAAAATGACGCCAACCAGCACGGCTATGCCAACTATAGCAACCACTAAATTAGTCAAAAAACTTTTCATAACTCTGCAACCATACCTAATTCTAGAACTTTGAACTCGATAGCGGCAGGCTTCAATGCTGCCTCCGGCGACCAATAATAAGGCATTGTCCTACTGAGCATCCCATCGTGAACCGGAAAACAGACCTTAGGTTTCAGATTCTTTGCGTATTCAATCACTTCCATAGTTTTTACCCAAGGACCGGCCACTGGCAGGGCTAGAATTTCGACTGGTTTTTTAGGGTTGGTCAGCGCATCGCCCGGGTAAAAAAATCTATTAGCCAAAAAATAACCAGTATTGGCAACCATACCCAATTTGTCATAAATTTCTGCGTGCATCTTGCCAAAACCTTCAATCAAGAGATCGGAAATTCTTAAATCCTGCCCATGTTCCACTATTACGAACTGGATTTGCTCTTTTTCTAAAATTTTACCAACCGCGGAATTAGTGACAATTTGCGCTTTAGAGTTATTTCGCAAAACTTCTTTAACCGAATCTACATGCAAATGGTCTGGGTGCTCATGCGTAATTAAAATTATATCTATGTCCTTTTCCTGATTTTGATCAGTCGTCCATTCGCCTGGGTCTGTCAAAATCCTAAGACCCGCCTCTTCAATTACCAAGCAACAATGTCCAATTTTGCGTATTTTCATTTATTTCGTCTCTCTAGGTCATACACGCCCATTAATTCGCCCATCTCAAGTATATGTCCTTCCATAGCTTTTTCCAAATCCTGTTTATTGGCAATCTTATCTCCTACTAAATTTGTATCAAGTGCGTAGAGCTTGAAAAAATATCGGTGCTCTCGATCTGGCGGGCAGGGACCACCATAGGTATTATTCCCGCTGGTGTTCCGGCCTAACTTTCCGGGCGGATTTTTTCCTTCCTGAATCTCCCGAGTCTCTGAAGGAATATTAAAGACCACCCAATGGTCCCAAACCGGAGTATGAAATTTCTGCTGCACAAATTTAGGGATGTCGGGATCGTCCATGATCAGAACCAAACTTTGGGCATCTTCAGGAACATCAGAAAATAATAATGGTGGATTTGTGTTTTGACCATCACAGCTATATTTAGATGGAATTTTTTCTCCTTCGGC
>JACQPC010000070.1 GCA_016207695.1 Candidatus Doudnabacteria bacterium
AGCAAACCTAAAAGCAGCAGTAACACGCTGCTGCTTAAAATTACGATATCAAAATATTTAATCTGATAGGTAAGTTTCAAATTGAGATCTTCCGGGCTCGGGAGAAAACAGATCCCGGTCAAAAATATTTACTTCCGACTTAACCACGGCTCTTGCCGCGCCGAGCACAGCAGTTGGCCAATAAAGCTGAAAGGAACGGGTTTCCAAGGAATTCAAATCGTTGATGCTGGTGGAATTAACTGCAGTAACCTGATTATTCTTGTCCAAGACTTCTGCATACAAGTATACAACTCTTAGCTTGAATGGAGAATTATTCTTAACAGCGGCGTTTACGGTTAATTCCTTGGCTGCATTCCCGACTTCTACTCTGCTGATTTCCAGCTCCGGCGGCTGTATCTGCGGCTTTAGTAAAAATTTTGCTTCATGCAGGAAAAAATCCAATAATTGCGGTTCCTGCTCTGCCGTAAATTTGGAAAATACCACCAATTTTTCGGAAGCTGGCAGAATAAAAGTTTTGCCGGATATGGTAGCTGCCACTGTCCCGCCCAAAGTTTTGAAAGTGGCTGTATAGGCCTGCTCTGGAATGCCCCAATCAAGGTTTAAATTTTTGATCCGGACAAACCCGGAGTAACTATTATCAGCTATCCGGAGAACTTTTTTTTCCAAAACCTGCAAGGGCTCTATATTCACAGCAGGCTTACTCACCCCCGGCGGTGCATAGTCTCCAAAATAGAGTTCAAAAAACAAAGCCTTAAGCCCCAGCGACAATGGGATTGCCAAAACTACAACCGCGCCCAGCGCGTAAAGCCAATTTTTTTTCACTGCACGGAGATTATCATTTATGACAATCAGCCATTCCTGGGTTCTTTGATTGTCTAGCCAGCTCATATGTGTTTTAATTATAACATGGAATTCGTCCACCTTCATGTCCACTCGCATTATTCCCTTTTGGACGGCTTGCCCAAGATCGATGATTTGATCGGGGCCGCGAAAAAAAAGGGTTTTTCCGCTCTGGCCCTGACTGATCACGGCAGCCTCTATGGCGCTATTGAGTTTTATAAAAAGGCCACTGCCGCAGGAATCAAGCCGATCATTGGTATTGAAGCATATCTGGCTTTGGATTCAGCTTCTTCCAAGACTAAAATTGACAGCGACTACTATCATCTGGTCCTGCTCGCAAAAAACTTCGAAGGATACAAAAACTTGCTTAAACTGACCACCTATGCCCACTTGGAAGGTTTTTACTACCGGCCGCGCATTGACAAGCAGCTGCTCAAAAAATATTCTGCCGGCCTAATTTGCCTTTCCGGCTGCATGCGCGGTGATGTCAACCGTAGCTTGCTGAAGGGAGAAGCAAGCCAGGCCTTAAATCTTGTGTCAGGATACAAGGATATTTTCGGCCAAGACTTCTATTTAGAAATCCAGCGCCATTCCAGCTCAAATCCTGATTATGCCAAAAAAGAAAAAAACCTGAATGAAAAGCTTATCGCGTTAGCTCATGAAACCAAGACGCCTTTGGTCGCCACCAATGATTGCCATTACCTAGAACGCGAAGACAGCGAAGCGCAGGATTTGATGATCTGCGTGGGACTGGGAAAAACAGTGGCGGATTCGGACCGGATTGATATGCGCCATTCTGACCTGTCCTTGAAAAGCGGCGCGGAAATGGCCGAGTTGTTTTCGGATTTGCCCCAAGCTTTATCCCAAACAGCGGCAGTTGCCAGCCAGTGTGACATTAAAATCAACCTCAATAAGCGCTTTTTCCCTGACTATCCCCTACCAGAAGGGTGGAATGATGCCGGCAGCCTTATTAGGCATCTGGCCGAGTCGGGGCTGGCGGACAGACTTATGAAACAAGGCCCGGATGCCGAAATCATCCAAAGACTTAACTACGAACTGGGGGTCATAATCAACAAAAATTATTCCGGATATTTTTTAGTTGTGGCCGACTTTGTGAACTGGGCCAGAAGCCAAGGAATCATTGCTACCACCAGGGGATCAGCCGCAGGCTCGCTGGTTTCGTTCGCCTTAGGAATCACCACTGTCAATCCACTCGATTACAAGCTGCCATTTGAGCGGTTCTTAAATCCGCTTAGGCCGTCCCCGCCGGATATCGATATGGACTTTGCCGACTCCCGAAGAGGCGAGGTGATTGAGTATGTCATCAAAAAATATGGAGAGAATCGCGTGGCCCAAATCGTAACCTTCGGCACCATGATGGCCCGCGCAGCCGTGCGGGATTGCGGCCGCGCGTTGGGCATTCCCTATTCCAAATGCGACAAAATTGCCAAAATGATCCCATTCGGCAAATACGGCTTTCACATGACGATTGACAAAGCCTTGGATCAAAGTCCGGAGTTCAAAGAAGTTTACACTAAAGACCCCGAAACCAAGCGCCTAATAGACTTGGCTCGCAAAGTTGAAGGTGTTGCCAGGCATGCCTCTGTCCATGCCGCAGGAATCGTGATCGCCCCCACTGATCTTACTGACTACACTCCCCTTTCCCGCGACCAGGATGGCAATATCATTACTCAATATGATATGTATTCCATTGAAGAGGCAGGGTTGGTCAAAATGGATTTTTTGGGAATCAGAAACCTCTCAATCTTGGGCAATACCGTGGAAATAGTCAAGCACACCAAAGAAATCAACATCAACCTGCAAACTCTGCCGCTTGATGACAAAAAAACTTATCAGCTGTTGGCCTTGGGCAAAACTATGGGCTTATTCCAGCTGGGCGGTTCCGGCATGACGCGGTATCTTAAGGAATTGGCTCCCACCAACATTTTTGACATCATGGCCATGATTTCTTTGTATCGGCCAGGGCCGATAGAGTCCATTCCAGAGTTCATTAAGCGAAAACACAATCCCAAGCTGATCAGTTTCTCGGACCCCAAGCTCAAAGATATTCTATCCGTCTCTTACGGCATTATCACCTTTCAAGACGACGTGCTCCTCATATCCATCGAAATCGCCGGCTATACCTGGGAAGAAGCGGACAAGCTGCGCAAGGCTATGGGCAAAAAAATCCCCAAAGAAATGGCCGCGCAAAAAGAGAAGTTCATTCAAGGTTGTATCGACAAGTCCGGCTATTCCAAGGAAAAAGCCCAGAATCTCTGGATTTTAATCGAGCCTTTTGCAGCTTACGGCTTCAACAAAGCTCATGCCGCATCTTATGCCATAGTCGCTTACCAAACCGCTTATATGAAAGCAAACTTTCCTACGGAGTTTATGGCCGCGGTTATGACCGCGGAAGCCGGAGACGCGGCTACCATTGCGGACGCGGTTGAGGAATGCCGCTCTTTGGGCATTGAAATCTTGCCTCCAGACATCAACGAAAGTTTGAGCAACTTCACGGTTATCGACGACCAGCACATCCGATTTGGCTTCAATGCCATAAAAAATCTGGGATCTGATGTGATTCAAACCACTATTGCCCAGCGCAAGACCCGCGGCAAATTTAAAGACTTGGAAGATTTCGTAACAAGAGTTCATAATCGGAACTTTAACAAAAAATCCTGGGAAGCCCTAGTCAAGTCAGGGGCTTTAGACAGGCTGGGAGAGCGAAACCAGCTTTTGGCCAATACCGAAACGATCCTCGAGTTTTCCAGAAGCCACGCCAAAGCCCTGGAAGACAAGCAAACAAGCCTGTTCGGCAGCCTCAATTTGGCAGTCGCAAAGTTGAAATTGAAACAAGTAGATCCGGCTTCAGAAAAAGACAAGCTGACTTGGGAAAAAGAGCTTTTGGGGCTTTATGTGACAGCGCATCCCTTGGACGAATTTGCCTCAATACTCAAACAACAAACCCAGCCGATTAAAACCCTGGCTCAAACTAACAATCAGACCGTAATCGGCGGAATCATTAATAAAGTGCAGAAAATCATTACCAAAAAAGGCGAACTTATGGCTTTCGTCGAGCTTGA
>JACQPC010000071.1 GCA_016207695.1 Candidatus Doudnabacteria bacterium
CTTATACCCGCGGGAAACAAATGCAGAGTAAGACAATGGCCGCTTGGTCGCGTTCTCAACCACATACACCGTCGCATCGGAAGCAGACTTTACCAAGGTTCCGTCCAACGGAGCCAGCCAATATGCATCGGGAGCCGGTGGAATATGAGAAAACTCATCGGCCGTTACGGAAACAACCTTGGCAAACGAAAGCTTGCGCTGAATAAACACGAAATAAGTTACCGGCCTTCGCACCCCTTCGTTCATGACATAAACTGTGGGATTGCCGGCAATCAAAACCATGGTTTGGTCCGGCGGCCAATACCAGTCTCCGGCCTGAAGCGAATTGACGTAGGTTTGGGGTAGCGTAACTACATTGGCAAAGCTGAAACCGCGGGAAACGAATACCAGATAAGTCAAGGCGCGGCGCAGATCCTGGTGAATGATATAAACGGTCGCATCAGTGTCTCCCTTGATCAAAGTCCCGTCAAGCGGCGGCAGTGGATATCCGGAAGGTAGATTAGAAAGCTGGTTAGTAGTATCACTGACTACATTAGCCAAAGACAATCCGCGCTGTTGGAACACAAAATCAGAAACCAAACGCTTATTGCCCCCCTGGATGAGGTAAATCTGGCCTGTTGCCGCATCTCGCACCAAGCTTTGATCCAAAATCGGTTGAGGCGACAGCGCGGATAAGGCATTAATCCGGCCTTTGCCCAAAAAGCCGTTGCAAGAAGTATTGAGACAGTTGTTCTGGTTTAATGCGTCAATATTATCAGCCGTTTTTAACAAGATATTGCGGATATCAACATTGCTTAAATTAACATTATTGGCCTTAAGAAGCGCTGCCACCGCGGACACGATCGGCGCGGCCAACGATGTGCCCGAGCCGTAAATGAGAATATTGTTGCCCGGATCCGATGGCAAAAAAGTAGTGGTGAGAATCTTTTTCCCGGGTGCTGCAATATCCACGCAATTAATGCCAAAATTTGAGAAGGCCGTTTTTCTGTCCGTACTGTCCGTGGCAGCCACCCCAATCACCAAGTTGGCTCCCGCATCAGCGCAAACTGGATAAACCGGTTTGGTATCGAGGTTCGAGCCTTGAGCTGCCAAATCATTGCCGGCAGCGGCCACAATAACTGCGCCTTTGTTAAAGGCATAAATAATGGCGTTGTTAAGAGTGGGATCATTGTCAAAACCCGAGCCGCCCAAACTTAAATTGATAATGTTGGCGCCGTGATCAGCAGCCCAAACAATGGCTGACGCCACGGACGAAACCAGTCCCGTGCCATTGGCTTCTAGTGCTTTTACCGGCATGAGTTTTACATTCCAGTTAATCCCGGCCAGCCCTTTGGCGTTATTAGGAATAGCGCCAATCACTCCAGCCACCGCTGTGCCATGGCCGTTATCGTCCGAATCGCTGCCTGGCAGAATGTCCTGATTTGTGATCGTATTGTATCCGGCCACCACTCGGCCGTCATTAAGCTCAACGTGGGAAGCATGAATGCCCGTATCTACTATTGCCACAGTGACACTGCTGCTCCCTGTGCCGTATTGCCAGGCTTCGGATATTTTGATCTTCCCCAAATACCACTGCCGATCCTCCAAGGATGAATCAGTCGTAAAGTAAGGATCGTTTGTGGTTACGGCGGCAGCGGCAACTAGCTTATCGGCCTCCGCATATGCAAAACGGGGATCTTGTTTCATTTTGGACACAACCTTCGATCCTGCTTTAGCCTTAAATGTGGCAGGAAGATCGGGGCTTGCAAAGACAGCCTGGACTCCCCCCAGATTAAAATCCTCGCTCGCTCTTTCTAAATCCTGCGAAAAATTAAGTGCGAATACAACCGGAGCTTTTTCAGCATTTGTCAGGCTCAAGCTAAATAAAAAAATCGGCAGTGATATCGCTGCAAGGTTTAATAGCCAAATTTTATTGGGTTTTTTAATCAAGACGATTGATGATTAAACGGCGTGTATTTTCCGGTTAGCGCCCGCCATTTAATAATGAATAAATCGCGCAAAGATTCCAAAAAAGCCGTGGGCGGAACAGTACTTTCTCCGGGGTCATTCCTAATAATGGGCACAGTCTTTATTCTATAGCTGAACTTCAAGGCAATTGCAAGCAATTCCATATCAAATGCCCAGCCATGAATGGTTAAGTTTCTAAATATCTGGCGGGCTGCTTCTGCTTGGAAAGCCTTGAAGCCGGCTTGAGTATCATGAATATGGGGAACCAGCACCAATTGGATCAACAAGTTGCTTAAGCGGGAAAAAATTGTGCGCAGCCAAGGCTGATGCGATTTATGGGCAGGGTCCAGATACCTATCGCCTATTACGACTTCCATTCCGGCTTCCAAGTAAGGCCAAAATTTTTCTATTTCCGAAATCGGCGTGGCATTGTCCGCGTCCATAAACATGATATATTGACCCGTGGCCTCCGAAACCCCGCGCTGGACCGCGGCTCCTTTCCCTTTGCTCCATTCTTCGAGAATCTTGGAGTTCTGCACGCTGGAATGTTCCATTTCTTTCACAACCCGCGCGGTGTGGTCGCGGCTATTGTTATCCACTACGATAATCTCATAATCGTAGTTTTGTTTCTCCAAGTAGCGGTCCACATCCTCCAAGGTTTTTCTAATCCGCTTTTCTTCGTTAAAAGCGGGAATAATCACTGATAGTTTTATCGCCATTTTTTGCTAAGTGTTACGTGTCGCGTGAACTTTATTATACCATAAATCACAATACCAATCCCAGGCGGATTTGATAATCGTGTCCAAATCGGAATAAACGGGGTCAAACCCCAACTCTTTTTTGATCTTCGCAACATCCGCAAACAATGCCACTGGGTCGCCTGGCCGGCGCGGCCCGTATTTTATGGGGATCATCTTTTCGGTGATTTCCAAGGCTCGCTCCACGACCTCCATCACTGAATGCCCTCTGCCTGTGCCGACATTATACGCAAAATAACCGCTGTGTTGTTCAAGTTTATTCAAAGCGAGGATGTGCGCTGCTGCCAAGTCCTGGACATGAATATAATCCCGGATGGCCGTGCCATCAAGAGTTGGGTAATCATGGCCGTAAATTTCCAGGCAGTCAGTTTTCTTAAGCGCGACCTTAAGCACTCTAGGGATCAAATGAGTTGTCTGCTCCCGCCTGTCCCCTATTGAGATGTCGGGAGCAGCGCCGGCGGCATTAAAATACCGCAGGCTGACAGAAGAGATTTCATGCGCTTCCCAATACCAGGGGAGCATTTGTTCAAAAATCAACTTGCTCTGGCCGTAGGGATTGGTCGGCCTAAGCGCCGCATTTTCGGCAATTGGGATTTTTTCGGGTTCGCCATAAACCGCCGCGCTGGATGAGAACACCAGTTTTTTGACGTTATGGCGAACCATGGAGTTAAGCAGGGCAATCCCGGCAGTGACATTGTTTTGAAAATAAAGGCCGGGAAAAAACACGGATTCTTCCACAATGCTGGAAGCGGCAAAATGCACCACGGCCTCAATCTCATGCTCGGAGAAGATTTTATCAAGCAGTCTGGCGTCTCCTACGTCCCCGACAATTAAAGGACAAGATACGGAGGACAGAAAACCGGTGGATAGATTATCCAGCACCAAAACGCCAAACCCTTTCTCCATTAGCAACTTTGTGGTAACCGACCCAATGTATCCCGCCCCGCC
>JACQPC010000078.1 GCA_016207695.1 Candidatus Doudnabacteria bacterium
AGCATCAGCTTCTGGGTTGGCCGCAAGTGGGGGCATAAGCTTCTGCATAAGTTTATTTCTTCCAAGCATGTCCGTCAATTTCATGCTTTTACCGAAAAACACGGCACAGCCGCAATTTTTTTCCTCAAATTGAACCCAGTGACTTCTTTTGATATCTGGAATTACTTAGCCGGGGCTGGCAGTATTAGTTTTTGGAAGTTTTCCATTGCCAATCTTTTAGGGATTTTTCCTCTGGTGGTCGCTTCAGCTTTTTTTGGCGAGGAAAGCTTTAAACTGGCTCCTCCTATAATCGGCATTTTGTTTTTAGCAACACTTTTGTATATCATCTGGCTGGTCATTAGGATTCCTGCTAAAAACTCTCCGGATGAGTGATTGCTTTTCTTGAAAAATAGACTGTGGTAGAATGTGGATAATTAGAAGCAGCGCAGCCAGTATGGCTTTAGGTCATGCATCCAGCGTTGTTTAAGGAGTCTATTATGAAAGCAAAAATTGACCTCATGGAGAAAGTTGTAAACCCCGCACCAGAACGCTTCGCGTTCGGTACGGGGCAGGTCTCGCCAAAAAAGGCGTGTTTTTTATTTTAACTTTATGGGACAGAAAATAGACTTAATGGAGAAAGTAGTAAATCTTTGTAAGCGGCGTGGTTTTATATTTCCCGGGTCCGAAATCTACGGGGGACTTGCCAATTCTTACGACTATGGTCATCTTGGCAATGAACTGTTTAACAACATTGCCTCGCTGTGGTGGAAAAAGTTTGTGCAAGAACGGGAAGATATGGTCGGGATCAGAGGGCCGATTATTATGAACCCAAAAGTCTGGGAGGCGTCAGGACACATATCTAACTTTACCGATCCCCTTGTTGAATGCAAAATTTGCCATGAACGACTCCGAGCGGATAAGCCGGAAGAAATGGAGGCCCATGCCAAGGAAGCCCACAAAGGTAAGACCGAGTGGACCGAAGCCAAGGCTTTTAATTTATTGTTCAAAACTTTTATCGGCGCTACGGAAGAAGACGAAAAGGCCGTGGCTTATCTTCGCGGCGAGCTGGCCCAGACTATGTTTACTGATTTTAAACAAATACTCGAAACATCACGCAAGAAGCTGCCGTTTGGCGTGGCCCAGATCGGCAAAGCGTTCCGCAATGAAATCACTACTGGCAATTTTATTTTCCGCACTAAGGAGTTCACCATTGCCGAGTTGGAATATTTTGTGAAGCCTGGGACGGAGGATAAGCATTTCAAAGAGTGGGCGGATTTTATGGAAAAAGTCTTGGTTGAAGACTTCAAGCTTAAAAAAATCAAGCGATATGTCCATCCCAAAGACAGCCTCGCGCATTATTCCAAGGGCACGGTGGATTTTCATTACGAATTTCCTTGGGGATGGGATGAAGTGTTTGGGCTTTCTTCCCGCACGGATTTTGATCTGAAAAACCACGAACAGCTTTCGGGCAAAAATATTAGATATAAGGATCCCGAAACCGGAGAGGAGCTCCTGCCTTATGTGGTCGAGCCAACCGGAGGCCTAGACCGGTTGATGCTGGCAGTGCTGCTTAATTCTTACGAAGAGATCAAGGGCGGGCGCACTACGACAACCGAAGCTGTGAAAGAAGAAGAAATTATTCTGCGCTTGCCAAAGGCATTGGCGCCTATAAAAATTGCGGTCTTGCCGCTATCTCGTAAAGACGAATTGATCAAACCGGCGTTTGAGATTCTGCACAGCCTGCAAAAGCATTGGATGTGCCAGTTCGACGAAACCGGATCCATCGGCAAAAGATATCGCAGACAGGACGAGATCGGCACGCCTTATTGCGTGACAATTGACTTTGACTCACTTGAGGATAAAAAAGTGACAGTTCGAGATCGCGATACCATGCAGCAAGACCGAATCGCCATCGACGAGCTTGTGAATTACTTTAAGGAGAAATTGCCATAATACCGCTCTACGCCAAAAAAGTTCTCCGCAATGGGCTGACATTGCTCACGGTTCCGATCCCGACCTCGTCTTCCATCACGATGTCTTTCTTCATCAAGGTTGGATCCCGTTATGAAGAAGCCAGGCTGTCCGGAGTGTCGCACTTTTTGGAGCATTTGCATTTCAAGGGCTCAAAAAATTACCCAACGGCCAAAAAATTATCCGAAACGATTGATGCCATTGGCGGTGAGTTTAACGCCAACACGGGCAAGGAGCATACCCAATATTTTATCCGCGCCGCATATGAGCACCTGCCGCTCGTGTTTGATGTGCTTACTGACATGCTGCAACACCCATTGTTTGATTTGCGCGAGATTGAGCGGGAGAAGGGCGTAATCATAGAAGAAATCAATATGTATAAAGACAATCCGCAGGTCCATATTGAATCTTTGTTTGAGGAAGGGCTTTGGCCGGATTGCGCGCTGGGCGCTGACATTGCTGGGAAAGTGGAAACAATCCGAGCCATGAAAAGATCGGACATTCTGGCTTATCGCGAAAAATATTACCAGCCGAGCAACATGATTATTGCTGTGGCCGGAAATTTTAAACAGGAGCAAGTGGTGAAACTCGCCGAGGATTTCTGGCAAAAATTGCCATTTAAAAAAACCAATGGGCCAAAGGCCGTGATTGAACCCAAAAAAGGGTCCAGGTTGAGAATCGAAAACAAGCCCACAGAGCAGGCCCATATGATCGTTGGATTTAAGGCTTATCCGTATCGCCATCGGAATAATTATCCTCTGCGCGTTTTGTCTTCCATCTTGGGTGGAGGGATGAGCAGCAGGCTGTTTATTCGGGTGCGCGAGCGCATGGGCCTAGCTTATTATGTAGGAACTTCTTTTAACAATTATTTAGATGCGGGAAATTTTATAGTCCAAGCCGGGCTTAAGATTTCGTCTGCGGAAAAAGCTTTGGAAGTGATTTTGGAAGAACTGCGCAAGGTCAAGGATAACGGTATTACTAATGGGGAGCTTAAAAAATCCAAAGAATATCTGAAAGGAAAGATCGCGCTGGCCTTGGAAGACCCTCAAGACAAGCTGGAGTGGTATTTGGGGCAGGAAGCTTTCTTAGCCCGGATCCGCACCATCAAACAGACTTTTGAGGCCATAGACCGGGTGACGTTGGAGCAGGTAAAAAACGTTGCCCGCGATTTGATCCGCAATGATCGGCTCAATTTGGCTTTGATCGGGCCTTTTCCGGACAGCAAAAAGTTTGAGAAAAGATTAAGGTTATGAGGATAGGTTCTCATGTTTCGGTAGCGGGAGGGGTTGCAAATGCTCCGGGCAACGCGGCTAAGGTTGGCTGCGAAGTATTTCAGATTTTTTCCCGCTCCCCGCATGGCGGACCAGTTAAACCTATAACTCCAGAGGTATCTCTAGAGTTTAGCAAGGAGATGAAAAAGCACAAACTAGACACTTTCTACATTCACGCGCCGTATTACATCAATCTTTCTTCAGCCAAAAACAATATTTATTACGGGTCAATCTCGGTTTTGCGGCAGGAATTGGAAAGAGGCTCGGCCTTGGGATGCAAAGCTTTGATGACCCACATCGGCAGTTTCGGGAAGTTAACCGACAAGGAGGGGATCGAAAAGGTTATTGGGGGAATTGTTAAAATTCTGGACGGGTATGGCGGTGCTACCCAATTTTTGCTTGAGATGTCAGCAGGGGCCGGCAGAATTGTCGGCGATACGTTTGAGGAAATTGCGGCCATAATTTTTGACAAACGGCTTATTAAATTGAATATTGGCGTTTGTTTTGACACTTGCCATGCATTCGCATCCGGTTATGATATTTCTTCCCCGGAAGGGGTTGCAAACACCCTTAAGCAATTTGATAAAGTTATAGGTTTTGATAAGCTGGTCTTAATGCATATCAATGACAGCAAGGGGGAGCTAGGCAAGCATTTGGACCGGCACGAGCATATTGGCCAGGGGAAAATCGGGCTTGATGGATTTAAGGCTTTGGCTAAACATAAAGTTATCAGCAAGCTTGACTGGATTCTGGAAACACCTAAAGACAGCCCAACAGATGACCCAAGCAACATTGCGGTATTAAAATCAATTCGTTATACTTAAACCGAAGCTATGGAAAAAGAATCGCAGACAATCGAAATTTCAACCCTATCCATACTGAAAGTTTTGTTCATCCTGCTTTTAGCCTGGTTTTTGTTTGCCATCCGGGACATCCTTCTTTTGTTCTTAATTTCCATCATCATCGCTTCGGCCATTGATCCGCTGGCGGATTTTTTGTATAAACGGCGCGTGCCCAGAGCTTTGTCAGTCCTGTTTGTCTATGTTTTATTTTTTGGAATTCTGGCTTTGGTCGTGGCTTTGCTGGTGCCGCCGATATCGGCAGAGTTTAAGCAAATCGCTGAAAGCAATTTTTACGAAACCTTTGTTTCCAAAATTGGCATTTACAAAGATACGCTTGCGAATTCCGAATTCGGGAGCACGATTGTAAATTCCTTGAGGGATTTTGCCAAGAATTTTTCCGGCACTATTTTTCAAACTACACGAGGGGTGTTCAACGGCGCTGTTTCCGTAATCACCGTGCTGGCTGTCTCATTTTACCTCACGGTTGAGGAAAACGGCATGAAAAATCTAATCAAGCATTTAACCCCCTACAAGCATCAGGCCTACGCTGCCAAGCTGATTACCAAAATTCAGAAAAAAATCGGTGCTTGGGTGCTGGGGCAATTTATCTTATCCGTCGTGATTTTCGGCCTGACTTTCATCGGCTTAACTTTACTTAAGGTCGAATTTGCTTTGGTGCTGGCGCTGATCGCCGGGCTTTTCGAAATTATTCCTTATATCGGGCCGTTTTTGTCTTTGATTCCAGCCGTGTTTTTTGCCTTTATCCAAAACCCGCCCCTGGCTGTGGCCGTGATTATTTTATATATCATCATTCAGCAGCTGGAAAACCATATCATTGTGCCGGTGGTCATGAGCAAGAGTGTTGGGCTTAATCCCGTGATTGTGATTTTGGGCATTCTAATCGGCGGAACTTTGGGTGGAATTATTGGAGCAGTCATAGCCATCCCGGTGTTGTCCGGGATTTCGGTATTTCTATCCGACATGTTCGGCATGAGCCAGGAGGTTGAAACTTGAGCATAAGCGCCAGCGAAAAGTTTCGAATTGTGTTATAATAATTTGGCCGCAAAGGCCTTTTTGTTTAAATTTTTATGGACACTGAGAAGAACAAGTTCTACATAACAACGCCAATATACTATGTTAATGACAAGCCGCACATTGGGCATGCTTATACGACCATCGCGGCCGATGTTGTTGCTCGACTTCACCGACAGCTCGGCGAAGATGTTTTCTTTTTGACCGGAACCGATGAGCATGGCGCCAAAATTGCCCAAGCCGCGGATAAAGCAGGAAAGACTCCACAAGAGTTCGTTGATGAAGTTTCTGCACAATATTCTTTTGCTTGGGACCAATTAGGCATTGCTCCTGATGATTTCATTAGGACGACTGAAAAAAGGCATGAGGAAGCGGTTGAAATTTTTTTGAATAAGCTTAAAGAGTCAGGCAAGGTTTATGAAGGGGACTATGAAGGTTTATAATGTGTGGGACACGAGGCGTTCATTAAAGAATCGTAATTGGTGAACGGCCTTTGTTCGGAACACAAAACGAAACCGGAAAAAATTAAGGAAAAAAATTGGTTCTTTAGATTAGCTGATTATCAGCAAATAATTAAAGAAAAAATTGAGCATGATGAGATCTTGGTG
>JACQPC010000072.1 GCA_016207695.1 Candidatus Doudnabacteria bacterium
AATACTTTACCAAAAAATCGCGCACCTGTAAAGAGTTTGACAGTAATAGTAATTTTCATTATGATAAAGGAGAAATTGAGATATTTTTGTCGTCATTTTCGAAACAAAACATGTTATTTGGCAAAACGAAAAGTCATTTGGGTGTTGATATCGGCACTTCCAATATCAAGATAGTCCAGCTTAAGCCGCAAGATGACAAATTTATCCTCGAGACTTATGGTTTGGTCAATGCCGCATATCAGATTTCCAACAAGGACAGCCCATTGGCCATAAACAAAACCGCCGAGATTATTAAAAACTTATTGAACAAGGCTGGCACGACTACGGATCGCATAGTTGCATCCCTGCCGAATAGCGTGGTCTTTACTTCAGTTATGGAACTGCCTAAAATTCCGGAAAATGAAGTGCAGGCGGCCGTAGAGTTTGAAGCCAAAAAATATGTCCCTTTACCCCTAAGCGAAGTCGCCATATCTTGGAGCGTGTTGACTGATTCTGGCAGCCTTAGCCAGGACGGTAAAAATAGAGTGTTGTTGACTGCGGTCCCTCATTCGGTGATAGATAATTACCTTAAGGTTTTCAGCCAGGCTGGGCTTGCGCCCGAAGCTTTGGAAATTGAAGCGCTGGCGTTAATCCGCTCTCTGGTTGGGGAAGGTGCGAAGAATATCATCTTGATTGACATTGGGGCGAAAAACACCAGCTTAAACCTGGTTGAGAGCGGATACCTTAGGCTGTCCAAAAATCTTACAGTCGGCGGAGATACCGTGACAAGCAGCATTGCCCAAAGCCTGAACATTAATTTTGCTCGCGCTGAGCAATTTAAAAAAGATTTTGGCTTGTCAAACACGGCCCAGCAAATTCCCCAAATTATGCGGCCAATTCTTGATATTATCAAAAGCGAAGCCATGCAGCTAATCAGCATCTTTGAAAGCCACTCCGCGCGTTTGGATAAAATTTTACTTTCCGGCGGCGGGGCGAAACTGCCAGGACTGCTGGAATATTTCTCGGTTTTGGGAAAACCGGTTGTGCTGGCAAAACCATGGAGCAGGGTGGTCTACCCCCCGGAGCTTAAGCCGGTGATAGAACCACTGGGCTTAAACCTGGCTTTAGCCGCCGGGTTGGCCATGAGGAAATAAAGTGTTTTTACAAATTAGAATTTCCCTCCCCTTGAGAGGGGAGGGATCAAGGGAGGGGTAGATTACGAGCAAAAAAGACGACCTCACCCCCGGCCCCTCTCCTCGCCAGGAGAGGGGAGATCTAAACTGAAGATAACCAAATGCAAGACATTAACTTATTGCAAAGCAAGGTCAAGGACACAACGCTGAACTGGCAGCGCCGGAGCAGAAGTGCTATCAATGCTTTGGTTGCCATTGTAATAATTCTAGCGGCAACAGGAGTGACTCTCTTTTTCCTCAACCAAACAACTTTGAGCCGATTCGAGGGCCTGAAGCGCCAGAATATTGAATCTCAAAATAATCTGAATCAGAGACAGCAAGAGCTTTCGCAGGCTAAATCTTTTCAAGCCCAGTTGAAGAATCTTTCATATTTGACGAATGCGCATATCTATTGGTCAAGTTTCTTTAAGGAGTTGGCAGCTTATACTTTTAATAAAGCCCAGTATGTTGCGGTCGAAGGAGACACAAGCGGGAAAATTCATGTTGAGGGGAATGTCGAGAGTTATGCCGACTTAGGGAGATTGATTTTAGGACTTTCTACTTCGGAGAAATTCAAGCAGGTCAAACTGCTGTCCGCCAGCCCCACTTCTACGGAACAAGCCGGATATTTATTTTCTATTGATCTGACAGCCAGCCCTGGCATTTTTAACAAACAATGATGCCCTCCAATTTTAAAACGAAAACCTTAACTTTGCTGCTGCTTGCCGCGGCTTGTGTCTTTGCAGCTTATTTTGCATACCGACAATACCAACACCTTTCCGGGAGTAGGGCATTGTTAAACCAGGCCAAGGCGGAAAAAACCAAGCTTGAGGATGCTCAAAAACAGATTAATAAATTTTTGGAAGAATACGCTTCTTTGACCGGCGAGCAAACTCAAGCCAATGCCGCCCTGCCGGTCGGGGGCGCAAACGCAGCCACAGTGCTGGCGCAAGTCGACAAGCTGGCGCAGTTAAGCGGGCTGACTTTAGGCAGCCTTTCTATCCGCGACAAAAATGTTGAGGTTAAGATTGCGGAAAACGGGGTTGATTTTCAGGACATCGAAATGGAAGTCAGCGGCTCTTATCCCGCCTTTAGCAATTTTTTGCTTCTGGTCGAAGCCAACCTGCGCTTAATTGATGTTCAAAACATCAGCGCGCGGGCAGAGGAAGAGAATTTGATCAAATACAAACTAGTCATGCGCACTTATTATCAAAAATGATTACCATAAGACGGAAATTTATTTATCTTGCTGCCGCGGTGATTTTGGCTGTGGTCATCATCATAGTCTTAATTCAAAAATCGGCCGAAGTCCCGACTGTCGACATTGCCCCGTCCCGCCAGACGGCTGACTTATCAGATAAGGTCGCACCGGCGGTTTATGTTGTCCCCAAAGTTTTTCCAAATGATGCAACATTTGATCTTTCAGTTTTCAAATCAAATTTTTTCCAGACTCTGCAGCCGCAGGAAGAAATCAAGGTTGACTCGTCAGAATTGGGGCGCGACAATCCATTCAAAAAATACTAATGGCGGAACAGACTGCGACAATTCAACAAACTCAAGAACAGAGCAAGGTTTCGCATTTCGAAAATTTTCTCCTCGAGAGAAAATTCTTGACCAAAGATGCGCTCTTGAAAGCTCGGGTGGAAAGCATTACTTCTCACCGGAATTTATTTGATTATCTGGTGGCCGAACGGCTGCTGACGGAAGAACAGCTGACGGCCGCCCGGGGCCTGTTTTTTAATTTGCCTTACATTGACTTGCGCAGCAAAACAATTCCCAAAGAAGTTTTGGACATCGCCTCCAAAGATACTTTATATAATTACAAATTCGTCCCGTTTGAACTGAAAAACTCCGTCCTGAAAGTCGCCCTGGCTGACCCCACTGACATTGGGGCTCTGGAGGCGCTGGAGTTCTTGGCAACCAAGCGCAAGTATAAGATGGAATTGTTTATTACTTCCTACTCCAGCTTTCAAGCTGTTCTTCATAAAGGTGACAGCTTGACCAAGGAAGTTTCCGAGGCTCTCTCCGAAGCCGTCTTGAAGGAAAAGGAGGAGAAGAAAAAGGCTCCGAAAGAAGCGGTCGAGGAGAAAATCACCGATGAAGCGCCAATTGCCAAAATTGTTGATGTTATCATTAAGCATGCCATTGATGGGCGGGCTTCCGACATTCATATCGAGCCGTCAGAGGAGGATCTTAGGATCAGATACCGCATCGACGGCATTCTGCACAGTTCGTTAATTTTGCCCAAGACCGTGCATGCGGCCATTATTTCGAGAATCAAAATTCTTTCCAATCTTAAGATTGATGAGCAAAGGCTGCCGCAGGACGGGCGGTTCCATACGGGCATGGAAGGCAAATCAATCGACTTTCGGGTATCCACTTTTCCAACGGTGGTGGGAGAAAAAGTGGTGCTTCGAATTTTGGATAAGTCAGGCGGCGCTCCCCAGCTTGAAGAATTGGGGCTGTCCGGCAGAAGCCTGAATATTGTTCAGGAATCAATCAAGAAACCCCATGGCATGTTTTTGATTACCGGGCCTACCGGCAGCGGCAAGTCGACCACTCTCTACGCTATTTTAAGCATTTTGAATAAGCCGGGGGTGAATATTGTCACCCTGGAAGATCCGGTGGAATATTTTATCGATGGGGTGAATCAGGCCCAGATTAAGCCAGAAATTGGACTGACTTTCGCCTCGGGGCTGCGCTCCATTCTTCGGCAGGACCCGAATATCATTATGGTTGGAGAAATTCGCGACAGGGAAACGGCGGAATTAGCCGTGAATTCTGCCTTAACCGGCCATTTGGTCTTTTCTACTTTGCACACTAACAATGCCGTAGGGGCAATCCCTAGGCTTATCGATATGGGCGTTGAGCCATTTTTGCTAACGGCTTCGCTTAACCTGTTGGCTGGCCAGCGGCTGGTGCGCAGAATCTGCGACAAATGCAAGGCCGAAGCTGCTCCGACTGACGCGATTGAAAAATTAATTAGGGAAGAGATTGCCAACGTCAATAAGGATGAGTTAAAGGGCCTCGATCTTAAGCATATCAAGCTGTTTTACGGCCGCGGCTGTCCGGTCTGCAATAACACCGGGTTTCGCGGCAGGGTTGCAATTTATGAGATCCTAAACGTCAGCAAGGAAATTCAGAATTTGATTAATGAACGGAGCCCGGCCTTAAAGATTCAGGAATACGCCATTGCCGAAGAAGGACTGATCTTGATGCGGCAAGACGGAATTCTAAAAGCGCTTAGAGGATTAACCACCGTGGAAGAGGTAATTAGAGCAACCAAAGAATGATTTCGCAATTTAAAATTTTTATCGCCGACCCTGATGAGAAGAGAGTGGAATTGTATAAAGCAAGTTTCAAACTGCATTTTCTTGTGGACAGCGCACATGATGGCCTTATGTCCCTGCGGAAAATTAAATTACATAAGCCACATGTTATTTTGAGCGCCGTAAATCTGCCTTTGTTGTCCGGAATCGGCTTGCTGAAGTCCGTCCGTTCCCACCCAGAATTGCATGCCCGCCTATTTATCATTTTGGGCCGCGAGGAACTGCCTGCTGCTTTAAGCTTAGGCGCCAACGATTTTTTCGATTATGATATTTCTCCGAACGAAATGATCTCCAAAATCTTTTATCATATAAAAATAAACCGATATGTACAAATCGACTGAACTCGAAATTAATAAACTGCTAATGCTGATGTTGGAGCGGGGAGCATCAGATCTTCATTTAGTGGCTGGCAAACCGCCAATCTTGAGAATCGACAGCAAATTGGCGGAACTTAAAGATTTTGAGGTTTTAACCGGAGCGGTTATTGGCACCATTGTCGACGTGCTGCTGTCTTCAGATGCCAAAAGAGCCGCGTTTGCGGAAAATAAAGAGCTGGATTTTTCCTTCTCATTCAAGGACAACGTCCGCTTGCGGGTCAATGCTTATAATCAAAAAGGATATCCGGCAGTGGCGCTTCGGCTGATCCCGAACAAGATCAAAACGGTTGAGGAATTAAACCTGCCTCCGCAAGTCAAAAACTTTATTAATTATCCGCAAGGGTTG
The DNA here is from genome assembly GCA_016207695.1 of Candidatus Doudnabacteria bacterium. GTDB lineage: Bacteria > Patescibacteriota > Doudnabacteria > UBA920 > O2-02-FULL-48-8 > JACQPC01. The sequence goes on from JACQPC010000072.1 coordinate 5,204, forward strand.
GTGCTGGTAGTCGGCCCGACCGGCCACGGCAAGTCAACGACCCTGGCCGCCCTCATTGATTTGATCAATCATACGCGAAGCGAAAACGTAGTCACGATCGAAGATCCGATCGAATACGTTTATCTGCAGGATAAGTCGCTGATTAACCAGCGGGAAGTGGGCGAAGACACCAAATCCTTTGCCAGAGCCCTGCGCTCCGTGTTGCGGGAAGACGCCAATGTGGTTTTAGTGGGTGAGATGCGCGATTTGGAATCAATCGCCACCACCATCACATTGGCTGAAACCGGCCACTTGGTTTTTGCCACCCTGCATACCAACAATGCCGCGCAGACCATTGACCGGATCATCGACGTTTTTCCAGCTTACCAGCAAAACCAGATTAAGGCGCAGTTGTCCAACATTTTGCTGGGAGTCATTTCCCAGCGCCTGCTTCCCAAAATCGGCGGCGGGCGCGTGCCGGCCTTGGAAATTATGGTCGTTAATACTGCCGTTTCCAACGTCATTCGGGAAGGCAAAATTTATGAACTGCCCAACATTATCCATACTAGCGCATCAAGCGGCATGATCTCCTTGGATCGATACATTTCAACCCTAGTTAGGGAAAACCAGGTCCGGGTGGAAGACGCGCTGCCTTATGTGACAGACCATGACATGTTCGAAGGACTATTAAGATAATTATGGAATACACCTACCAAGCCAGAGATGAAAAAGGGATGATGCGCACCGGCAC
>JACQPC010000073.1 GCA_016207695.1 Candidatus Doudnabacteria bacterium
AGAGAGTAGTGAGGGTATATAAAATAATAATCGTCGAGATAATAAACAGCGTGATGGCCATGATGGAGGTGGCGGCCACGGACAGCCAAATATTGCGGACAAAGTTCGTGGTCCCGGATTTTATAAGCCGGTTGAGTGTGACAAAGTTCATAAAACGTATTTTCCTTTCGCCTGATCCAAAACAATCTCGCCCTTTTCAATCGTAACTACTCTTTTTTTAACGCTATTAACTAAATCTTTGGCATGCGTGGCCAGAATTACAGTCGTTCCGTTTTTGTTGATTTTCAAAAGCAGTTGGATAATTTCCCAGGCATTGATTGAATCCAAATTTCCCGTTGGCTCGTCGGCCAAAAGCAGGACCGGCTTGTGAACTAAGGCGCGTGCGATGGCTATTCTTTGTTTCTCCCCGCCAGACATCTCATTGGGAAAGGCATCAGATCTATCTTCCAGATTGACCAGCTCGAGGATTTTGGGAACCTCTTTTTTTATAATGCTGTTTGTTTCACCTGATGCCTCCATGGCAAACGCCACGTTTTCGAATGCCGTGCGGTTTGGCAGGAGTTTAATATCCTGAAACACCACTCCAATTTTTCTGCGCAGATAAGGGATGTCCGAGCGCCTGATATGCGCCACGTCGATATCGTCGATTAAAATGCGCCCGGAGTCAGGCTTCTCCTCCCCGATAATCAGTGAAATCAGGGTTGATTTACCAGCACCAGACTGGCCGACTAACGAAACGAACTCACCTTTATGGATTTCAAGTGAGATTTGCTTAAGCGCCGTAGTTTTGCCGAAACTTTTGGTGACTTGGTCAAACTTAATCATGTGATTGAATTATATCAGAAAAATTGAACGGGCGTAATTTTTCATTATTTCATATTGCTCGCGCAATCTTGCGGGGGTTGTCTCAAATCTGCTTAGATGCCAATCGGCCCTCGGGGCGATGCAGAATACGTTTTCCGGAACCCCGTCTGAAAACACCTTGCCTTGCTGTCTGTGGTAGTTGAAAATTACCAAGATATCCGTAGCGCCGCTTTCAAAAGCCTGCTTGAAGTGGTTGCGGTGAGTGGAATTGCGGTATGGCAGATCCTTGTATCTTATGCCGTTGATTCTTACAGTGCCAGGCCTGAAATAAGCCGCGGAGAAAGACGCTTCGAGCAGTCCGGGATAATCGTTTATGTCAAAATCGCGGATTTCGGGATACTCAATTTTATTTGAATCCAAATTGTGTAAGCCTACATACAATTTGGTGGAAGAAGCAAACAGTTGTTCAACATTGAGTATTTTTTCAGTCAGGAAGTCAACTAGGTATTTGCTGTCAAACATTTTCCAGAATCTTAACAGATTAATAAATTGTTTATGTGACAGATCGTCTATGAGTATACGTGGCGTTTTTTTTATCTGACCGCTCAAAAACGAAGATGCCGCAGGAAAAGCGCCGGAGATGGTGTATACTCCATCGAATGCTTGGGTCAGCCCATATTCAGACAAAACTTCCAAAACCGCTACTAGTCTTATGCATGTCATGGTGCCGCCATACAGAACAAGGACGATCTTGCGACCGTCTTTTGTTGGGGCTGTTTGGTTTCTTCTGGCAAGTATATGCTCAATGACGAGGTGCATTATTTTCTCGAGAATTCAAGATAGCTTTTTATAAACTCATCCAAATTGCCGTTCAATATGCCTTCTGCGTCAGAGGTTTCGTAATTTGTCCGGTGGTCCTTGACTAGCTTATAAGGATGCAAGACGTAGGAGCGGATTTGGTTGCCCCACTCGGCAGAATGAAACTCGCCGCGGATTTTCAACTTTTCATCCTGCCGCTTTTGCTCCTCAAGCTGCGCTAATTTGGCTGCCAGGATTTTCAAGGCTTGTTCTTTATTTTGTTGCTGGCTTCGTTCGTTTTGAATGGTGACGGTAATGCCGGTGGGTTTATGAGTTGCCCGAATCGCGGAATAAGTTGTGTTAACAGATTGTCCGCCATGGCCCCTGGATGTTTTCGCTTCCAGTTCAACTTCATCCATATTCAGCTTGTATTCCTGTTCTTCCATAATAGGCAGAACTTCAACCAGCGCAAAAGACGTTTCGCGAGTATGCGTGGGATTGAACGGCGAAAGCCTGACCAGACGATGAACGCCGGCTTCGCTTTTGAGGTAACCGAAAGCGTAAGGGCCGATAATATCCATAACCACGCTTTTGATGCCAGCTTCTCCGCCGCGGCTTTCATCGATGATCGAGGTTTTGAATTTTTTGCTCTCGGCGAAGCGCAAATACATGCGAAGCAGCATTTCTGCCCAATCCTGGGCATCCACACCGCCGGCTCCCGCATGGATTGATAACAAAGCCTTGTGGTTGTCGTATTTTTGGGAAAGAAAGGCCTGAACCCTGAATTGTTCAAAAACACCCCTCAAATGGTCAAATTTTGCTTTTGAGGGCTCTTTTTCCAGCGTTTTAAGCTCAATTTCAAGCTTTTCCCAACCTTCAACAGCGTTTTTGAGCTGGTCTAATTCTTTGGCCTTATTTTGAGCGGTTTTGTAGTCTTTCCAAAAATCCGGACTGCTCATCTGGTCTTGCAATTCTAAAATCTTCTGTTCTTTTTGTGGCAGGTCAAAGGTGCTCCTTCAGGTCGGAGATCTGGCCTTTTAGCTTTTCGATTTCTCGAATTAATTCGTCCATATTAATTCCTTTCGTAAATTGCCCACGTGAACTCTGCGTGCGGTTCTTCAGAAATCTTTTTCCACTTGGATAAATCTATACTGGGAAACATGACATCGCCTTCGACTTCGCGATGAACGTGGGTCATGTATATTTTATCAACTTTGTCCGCCAATTGCGAATAGATTTGTCCTCCCCCAATAACCATTAGTTCATCCAGCCCTTGTGACCTAAGAGTTGCGATCGCAATGCTTAGGTCATTGAAGACCAGGACTCCGAGTGGTGCATGAAAATCTGGCTGTCGCGTGATAACCACATTCGTTCGGTTTGGCAATGGTTTGCCGAGCCGTTTGAAGATTGACTCGTAAGTGTTGCGGCCCATAAGGACAGTTTTGCCTTCGGTCAGCTGTTTGAAATGCTTTAGATCTTCGGGAATATAAAAAGGCAAGTCGCCTTTTTTTCCAATCACCCCGTTTTTGGCAACCGCGACCACAAAGGATATTTTCATTGTAGTTTTCTTCCTTCAGATTCACGATGGATAACTTTGAGTGCTGCCTCAATTGCTTCTTTAACATTAGGTAAAAGGGGTATCTCCTTCAAGTTATTCAATTTGACCCATTCGGAACTTCCCTCTACCGAGGCTTGCAGCTCCCCGTTAAAATTCCTGCAAAGAAATACTTTCCAGGAGAATTTTTTTGATCCGCCCTTTACTTCGATAGTCGCTACAAAGGAATTACTTGGAAATTCCTCAATATCCCCTTCGGTTGTTATAAGCCCAGCCTCTTCAAATAATTCTTTAACCGCAGCTTGTTTTTCTGTTTCGCCTGGATCAATGTGCCCGCCAGGCAATCCGTAAATGCCAGTTATATGACCTGCCGATTCAGAATGTTTAATCATAGCGACTTCGTCATTGCGTAAAGCAATAACAGCTACGGTTGGGATAGGTTCTTCATTGGGCATACTAGAATCCTCCGATAATGGCAATGTCGGCCTTAATTGCAGGATGTGGGTTATAATTTTCTATTTTTATATC
>JACQPC010000081.1 GCA_016207695.1 Candidatus Doudnabacteria bacterium
GAAAAGACTTATGCCCAGTAATACAACTTTCAGTTTTAGAAATATCGGTATAAATATTAGATTAAATGTCGTTGCGTTTGTTAAATTAGTATTGTTAATTAATTTTATACAAACAGCGAAGCTGTTTGTATCTGAAAGTTGATATACTGGGTATGGCACAAGACAAAGCGCGAAAATTAAGGCACCATAGGGTCAGGGCAAAAATCATCGGGACGGCGCAAAAACCGCGGATGAATGTTTTCCGTTCCTTAAATCATGTTTATGTCCAATTGATTGATGATGCGGCTGGCAAAACCTTGGTTGCCGCTTCGAGCAAAGAGGTTTCTCAAAAGATTAAGAAAACCGGCAAGGCAGCGGCTGTGGGTAAATTAGCGGCTGAAAAGGCACTGGCAGCTGGAATTAACCAGGTCACATTTGACCGCGGCGGTTATAAATACCACGGTCGGGTCAAAAGCTTGGCCGAGGCAGCAAGAGCCGCTGGCTTGAAGTTTTAAAGGAATTAATTTCAGATTAGAATCTCCCTCCCCTTGAGAGGGGAGGGACTAAGGGAGGGGTAGATGAAAGATTATTTAGCATCAACCTCTCCCCCGACCCCTCTCCTCTCTAGGAGAGGGGAGATCTAAGAGGAAGTAAATCATATGGCTAGACCACGAAGAACAGGCAGACAACAAGAAGTGATAAAAAGGGATTTCGATCAAAAAGTAGTCGAAATCAAAAGGGTCACGCGCGTCATGGCGGGCGGCAAGCGCATGCGATTCCGCGCTTTGGTGGTAATTGGCGACCGCAAGGGGCGGGTGGGGGTGGGACTTAAGAAAGGGATGGATGTCAGCGAGGCCGTGAACAAGGCGGTTAATGCTGCTAAAAAAAGCATGATAAATGTAGTGTTGACCAATGACACTATTCCGCACGACATTAAGTATAAATATAAATCGTCCGTAATTTTCCTGAAGCCGGCCAGGCCGGGAACGGGCATTATTGCCGGCGGGGCGATCCGCCAAGTTTTGGACTTGGTGGGGGTTAAAAACGTGCTTTCCAAAATGCTTGGCTCTTCCAATAAGGTCAATAATGTGATGGCAACTTATGAAGCGCTTGCTCAAATGAAGCTGAAGGAGCAGAAAAATGCTTAAAATATCTGAACTAAAGCCATATAAAGGCGCAACCAAACGCCCCAAAGTAGTGGGCAGGGGCTTAGGTTCGGGTCACGGCACTTATTCCGGCCGCGGAGCTAAGGGCCAGAAAGCCAGGTCGGGTTCATCGATTCCTATAGGTTTTGAAGGCGGCCGGATGCCCTTGCATCGCCAGATACCCAAACGTCGGGGATTTAAGAGTTTGAATCCCAAGGCCGAGGTTTTGAGCCTGCGGGTTTTGGACAAAAAATTTAATCGCGGAGATACGGTAAATCCTAAGATTCTGGTCAAAAAAGGACTGGTCAAGTCAACCATGAGCCCGATTAAAATTTTAGGCGAAGGTGAGCTTGCTAAAAGCTTAAATTTTGAGAAAGTCACAGTCTCTCAAACAGCCAGGACAAAAATAGAACAAGCCGGAGGAAAAGTTACATGAACCGCCTGCTCCAAATTTGGAGAGTCAAGGACCTGCGCAATAAAATTATTTTTGTGATTTTGCTTTTGGTGGGCACCCGGATTCTGGCCCACATACCGATTCCTGGGATCGATGCAGCCAACTTAAAGCTTTTGTTTGGCAACAACCAGTTGTTTGGACTTTACAACATTTTCTCTGGCGGCGGGTTAAGCAATTTTTCGGTGGCCATGCTGGGAGTCGGGCCATACATCACTGCATCGATTATCATGCAGCTTTTGACGATTATTATTCCTAAGCTGGGAGAATTGCAGAAGGAAGGCGGAGAAGCAGGCAGAGCAAAAATTAACCAATACACCCGCCTGCTGACAGTGCCGCTAACCGCTTTGCAAGCGTATGGCACGATCATTTTGCTCTCAAGAACTGCCGGAACAGACATTTTGGGCTCGCTTAACTCGTTTCAGTGGTTTACCACCCTTTTGGCCATAGTTGCCGGGACCACGCTTTTGATGTGGCTGGGAGAGCTGATTTCCGAGTACAAAATCGGCAATGGCATTTCACTGATAATTTTCGCGGGTATCGTGGCGCAGCTGCCGACTGCCGCCCAGCAAGCCTTTGTCAATTTAACCGAGGCGGGCGGGCGTATTTCCTCTTCAGGCCTAGTGACAGCCCTGGCTTATTTGGCTGTGGCATTTTTTGTGGTGGCGGCGATTGTGGCGATTACCGAATCCCAGCGCAATATCCCTGTTTCCTACGCCAAGCGCATTCGCGGCAACAAAATGTATGGCGGGGTCAATACGCACTTGCCGCTTAGGGTTAACCAAGCCGGAGTGATTCCCATCATCTTTGCCATTTCCATCCTGCTTTTCCCTGGCCTTATAGCGAACTTTTTCTCCCAGGCCAAAACAGAACTTGTGGCAAACGCTGCCCAGGCAATCAACACATTTTTCCAAAACCAGACCTATTATGGCATTCTTTACTTTTTGTTGGTGGTCGCTTTCACCTATTTTTACACGGCGATTGTGTTTAATCCGGACGAAATATCTGACAACATTCAGAAACAAGGCGGATTTGTGCCAGGGCTTCGGCCGGGCAAGCAGACAGCGGAGTTTTTGTATAAAGTTTTAAATCGCATAACTTTGGCCGGAGCCATATTTTTGGGCTTGATTGCAGTGCTGCCTTACATTATTCAAGCATTCACCAATACGCAGGCCTTAACTTTGGGCGGCACTGGCATTTTGATCGTGGTGGCTGTGGTGATTGAAGTCATGAAGCAAGTCCAGTCTCAAATGGTCATGCGGGACTACGAGGATTTTTAAATTTTGCTTATGCAAAAACGCCAGGATTACTGGCGCTTTTTTTGACTCGGATAGTCCAAGATTTTTTTGCCGCTTGTCAACGTGAATATAGTATATCAAATATATAAAATTTGTCAATAATTTTTTAAGGCTTGGACCCACGGGGATTTGCACCCCGGAGACTGCCATTGACAAGTGGCGTCTCGGACTATCCTGGGCCCAGGACAAGATC
>JACQPC010000075.1 GCA_016207695.1 Candidatus Doudnabacteria bacterium
AGTTGATATACTGGGTATGGGAATTATAGATAGGTTAAAGGTAAAAGGGAAAAGAGAAAAAGATCAGAAGGAAGAGAATGTTTTGGATATGGTTAAAGAATCCTCTTCCGCTAAAGTTTCAGAGGACAAGGCGCGCCAATTGAAAGAAGACACAGGGCGGGCGCACAGGATTTTAATTTCCGGCCATGTTTCGGAAAAAGCCAATATGTTGTCTAACCAAAATCGCTACATCTTTAGGGTTAACCGCCAGGCAAACAAGATTGAGGTAAAAAAAGCCGTGGAAGGAGCTTATGATGTCCGAGTAATTAGGGTTAATATTGTAAATAATCTTGGAAAAAATCGCAGAATGGGAAGAATAATGGGGCGGACTTCCGATTGGAAGAAAGCGATTGTTACTTTGAAACAAGGAGATAAGATTTCAGGACTGGTAGAAGGAGCATAAGTAACTTTCAGCTCACCTTCTCCCTTGACGGGAGAAGGTGGCCGTAGGCCGGATGAGGGTGATTTAAGAAGCAAGAAATAGCTTAGATACCCCTCATCTGTCAGCGGCTAATCTAAATCCACAAACGCTGACATCTTCTCCCGCAAGGGGAGAAGAAAAGAAGGAAAATATTAATGGCCATAAAAATTTACAAACCAACTTCACCTGGCAGGCGGATACATTCGGTAACCGATTATTCGGTTTTGACCAAAACCGCCAAGCCTTTCAAGCCTCTATTGTTATCTGTCAAAAAAACGGCGGGACGCAATAACCAGGGGAAGATCACAGTTCGCCATAAGGGCGGGGGGCATAAGCAAACACTTAGAACAATTGACTTTACCAGGGATAAGCTTGATATTCCAGCAAAAGTCCAAAGCCTTGAATATGATCCCGGGCGCAGCGCTTTTATTGCCCTGCTTGCTTATAAGGACGGCGAGAAAAGATACATCTTAGCTCCCGATAAGCTTAAGGTTGGCGATGTAATCGTGTCTGCAAAGCGAGCCGAGATAAAACCAGGCAATAGAATGCTTATACAAAATATTCCAGTAGGGACGAACGTTCACAACATCGAGATATTGGACGGACGAGGCGGACAGTTGGCAAGAGCCGCGGGCACTTATGCGGTCGTGCAGACGTTGGAAGAGCAGTATGTGCTTCTTAAGATGCCTTCCGGAGAAATACGGCGCGTGCCAAACAGCGCTTTTGCCACAGTCGGGCAAGTTTCCAACATTGATTGGATGTATGTGAGAATAGGCAAAGCAGGCCGCGTCCGCCACATGGGAATTAAGCCCACGGTCCGGGGCAAAGCCATGAACCCTATTGACCACCCGCATGGCGGCGGTGAAGGCCACAATCCGATTGGACTTAAGTATCCAAAAACACCTTGGGGCAAGCATGCGCTGGGCGTTAAAACTCGCAATCCTAAGAAGGCAAGTAATAAGTTTATTGTGCAGAGGAGAAAATAACAATGTCTCGATCACTCAAAAAGGGGCCGTTTATAGATGCGAAGCTTCTGAAGAAAGTTCAGAATGTTAGACCTGGGCAGAAAGTCGAGATTAAGACCTGGTCGCGGGATTCCACGATTTTTCCGGAAATGGTTGGGTTGACTTTTTTGGTGCATAACGGCAGAGCCTTTGCCACGGTTCGGCCAACGGAGAATATGGTTGGGCACAAGCTGGGAGAATTTGCCCCTACCCGAAAGTTTATTAGGCATGGCGGCCGCATGGCCAAGGAAGAAGCCATGGCCGCAGCTGATGCCGAAAAGCGCTCGCTCGAGGCGGCTAAGGCCGAGCCAGCCGCGGAAGCCAAAAAATAACTATTAACTGTTGACTATTAACGATGACCGCTCAAAATACACAAGTCAGGGAAGTCAAAGCATATGCCCGCTACATCCATGTTTCGCCAAGGAAGTTGAGGCTTATGGCGGACTTAGTGCGCCGGCAGCCGGTGGATGTTGCGTTGGAGCAGCTTAAGTTTTCTTCCAAGAACGCCGCTCTGCCGCTTTCCAAAGCGATTAACTCGGCCATTGCCAACGCCATGCATAATTTTGATTTGAAGCGCGAGAATTTGTATATTAAGTCTTTGACAATAGACGGCGGCCCAGTTTATAAAAGATATGCCCCCCGTGCACAGGGACGGGCGTTTATAGAACGGAAACGAACCAGCCATATCAATGTTATTTTGGAATCGCGCATGAGTCAGACCAAGAAAAAGAGATCAATTTTCTCTTTGAGGCCCAAAACAGTTGAAACACCTGAATCAAAAGTAATAGAAGAAAAGCCAGCCAGAAAAGTCGAGGCCAAACAACAGGCCCCGAAACAAGCGCCAAAACCTTCCTCAAAGATTAAGCAGAATGTCATTAATTTAAAGCGTCGATTATTTAACCGCAAGTCAGGGCAATAAATTAATTCAGCTCATCCTCTCCCTTGACGGGAGAGGACGTCCGCAGCAAAGGGTTAGGACAAATTGCGGACAGGTGAGGGTGATTTAAGAAACTTAGATACCCCTCATCTGTCAGCAAACTAACCTAAACCCACAAATGTTGACATCTTCTCCCGCAAGGGGAGAAGAATAAAAGAAAGATACTTATGGGACAGAAAATTAACGCCAACAGTTTAAGGCTCAAAATCACCGACACCTGGAAGTCGCGCTGGCTTTCCCGCACCAATTTTGCCAAATATCTGGAGCAGGACGCCAAGTTAAGGTCTTACCTTACCCAGCTGCTTAAGAAAAGCGGCTTGGTGCGAATTGATATTGAGAGGTTTGGTCCAACTATTTCGATCAATATCAAGACCACAAAACCAGGGCTGATTATTGGCAAGGGTGGCGGCGGTATTGAAGAGTTGAAGAAAAAAGTTTTAAAACGAATGGGGATTAAATTGGATTTGAAGATTAACATCGAAGAAGTAAAGGATATTAATCTGCAGGCCGCGGTGGTAGCACAGAACATTGCCGACCAGATTGAAAAGCGCATCGCATTCCGCCGAGCCATGAAGCAAGCTATTGAATCAGTGATGGAAGCCGGTGCGTTGGGGATAAAAATTGAAGCCGCCGGGCGATTGGGCGGGACGGAAATAGCCAGATCCGAGCGCTTATTTAAGGGCAAGCTGCCTCTCCATACTTTACGGGCCAATATTGATTTTGCCAAAGCCACGGCATTTACCACTTACGGCACAATTGGCGTCAAGGTTTGGATTAACAAGGGCGAGGTTTTCGCTGGCGCGAAAACTAAAATTTCTAATTTCTAATTACTAATTTCTAAACCATGTTGATGCCTAAGAAAATTAAACACCGTAAGC
>JACQPC010000074.1 GCA_016207695.1 Candidatus Doudnabacteria bacterium
CATAGCTCAGCCTGGTAGAGCAACCGCCTCTTAAGCGGTCTGTCGTAGGTTCAAATCCTACTGGGCGCACCAAATAAAAAAGACCCGTTGACCGGGCCTTTTTATTTTTTACGTTTTAAGATATTTAACCAATCCTGCTATTCCGAGCGCCAACACCACCCAAAACAGCAAAGGCGTAAACCAGCCAAGTCCCCATCCCTGGCCCATCATGACAAAGTCAGAGCCTCGGCCGAAATTGGACATCATTTGCCCCATCATGCCGCGCATCATCATATTGTTTGCCCCCACATTAGTTTTCATGAGGTCAAACATTTCTTTCTGCTCTTCCGCAGACAATGTCCCGGCGAACATTTTATCCATCAACGCTTCCATGCGCTCATGCGTTTGCGGCCCCATCATCTGTTCCTCAAAATCATTGATGACTTCGGTTGGGTCTTCACCAAGCATCTGCTGCATCATGACATTGCGCGGGCTTTCCGCGTTCGGCATATGGGCCGAGGCCACAAGCGCAACACTCCATAAAATGATTGCCGCGATAATTATTTTTCTCATTTTTTCTCCTTAGCCAAACAGGCTTTTTAATTTCGGATCCAGACCCCAAATATTTCCGGTTTTAAACGCCCCCAGTATAAGCAAGGCAAACGCATAAATCAAGTGTTCGTCAACTATATAAGAGTGCGCGTTGGGATATGGGAAATCCAGGATCGGGAAATAATAAAGCAGCATGAGCACGAAACCCAACCACGCGCTTAACCTCACGCCGATTCCCAAGATCAGCGACAAGCCAAGCAGGGTTAAACCCCACTCGTTGATGAAGTTTGTGAAAGGCAAGGCCCCAGGCTGCGCGAACCAGGCAAAAAACCCGCTTAGAGATTTGGCGCTGGTCAAGTATCCTGCCGCTGACCAGCTGGGATCGGTGATTTTGGTCACTCCGGCGTAAAGCATCATCCAACCCATGCTTACCCGAAGCACAAACAAGGAATATTTTTGATATTTTGTCATATATTTTTTGATTAGATTGCTTCGGAGCTATCGCTCCTCGCAAATGTCCCGTCATGCTACGGGACACGTCTGCGAGGAGGCCATCAGGCCGACGAAGCAGTCTATATTAAGCGCCTCGACCTAAGTGCTTAAGTTTAATGTTTTTGATCAACAAGAGAACAAACAGTGTGGTGGATATTGCCGCGGAGATAAGGCAATACGTGCAGATGGCTTCGATGACCCAGATCTGCACGCCGACCCAAAACAGTGAGGCTGTTACGCCAAGACCAGTCAAAGCCAAGGCAGAACGCGGCAGCCAAAGGACGATCAAAACCATGACAGCAAGATAATAGATCGCTCCCAGCAAAGAGATTGGGATTCCGGCAATTTGCGCGTAAGAACTGGTCAACACCGTTTCACAGCCTGAAAAAACTGAACAGAATACCGGCGTTTTGAGGTAATGTTTAGCCGTAAGATAGCTGGCATCCAAAAGTCCGCCGAACGCCAATATCAGCAGAACAATTGCGTAGAGATTATTTTTGATTAAGCTTTTCATCGATGATCTCCTTAAACTTATTGTAATCCGCCGGCGGACTGATTTGCTCGCCATTAAGGAAGAAAGTCGGGGTGCCGGTAAGCCCCAAACTCAAAGCGTTTTCATAACTTGTTTCCACCTTTATTTTCACCTCCTGCGAATCATAGTCTTTCTTAAACTGTTCGGTGTCCAGATTAAGCTGGCTGGCGTAATTGATGAAGCGCTGTTCAAAACCGGGAGCTGCCCACTGGCTTCTATTGGCAAACAGCAATTCTTCCATGGCCCAGAACTTTCCCTGCTTGCCTGCGGCTTCCGCAGCGTATGCCCCATATATCGCATATGCATGGATGGATTTCAGAGGGAAATGCCGATAAACTATTCGTAACTGATCAGGATAATCGCCCGCCAGTTTCAAGACAATCGGATTGTATGCAGCGCAAGCCGGGCACTGAAAATCGCCGTATTCAATTAGAGTTAACGGAGCATCTTGCCTGCCCAAAACATTATCGCCAGCGCTAACCGAATCAACTGTGATGTTTGCCGGCCCATTGGGCTTTGATGAGTGAGCGGCCAGCTGCCAGACCCCCCAAACCGAAAGTCCAATGAGTACTATTGCGATAAGCCATAATGATGCTTTCTTTTGCCGTTGTTTGTTTTGTTGTTCTAAAGTTAAGTATTCCATGATTATGAAATTAACAAATTAAAAAGCCCGCAGTCCAAGCTGCTAAGTTTCTAGAAAAACTTAGCAGCCAGCATTTACTTGAATATATTGGTCCTGGGAAGGGTCAAATCCTCGGCCTGGAAATTCTCCAAGCTCCGGATGAAATCCACTGTTTGGTTGTATTGGGTTAAATTAACTCTCACGACATTGGCGGTTACGTCAGATGTCGGCTCAACGAAAATCGTTTTATACAACTTGGCGTATATTATCCATGCCTCAAAAAACAATATCAAAAGCAGCACCACCGTAAGCGCGGCTGGAACATTCACGCGTTTGACCTTAAAATTAATCTTGGCGTTTAATTTCATGGACTTGTTTTGACCAGAAATATTCCATCGATTGTGCCGAAGATCTTGCCGGTTTGAACAAGATTTTTATCCACGGTGATGGTTTCCGCAGATAAATCCATTTTTGCAATCTCCATCCATTGCGGCAAATGCTCAAGATACTGGATAAACTTCACCACACCGTTGAAATCGCTGGTGGTATAAAATCGATAAGGAATCTCGGTTAACTCGCCTTTGCTCTGAAGCACCGCTTTGGGCGGAACTTTAGATTTTTCATCTGGTTCATTAATTTTGATTTCCGAAGCCACTGCGGATTTGCTTGCTGCGGCCTCAACGTTTTTTATCGCGGCCACTAAATCTTCGCGCAGGACAATCATATTGGCTATCTTGTCCTTAGCTACTGCCTTGGATAAGTCAGAGGATGCGGCTTTGTAGGCGTTAACCTGCTGCTGAAGAGTGAGGAACTCCGAAAGCTTATCTTGCGCCATTTGCCCCAAGACTTCCGCCTTGTTTAGATTGGGCTTAATTAAAACAAACACCAAAACCAGGCTTGCGACAGCGCCAGCTAATATTATAATTATTAATTTAGTCAGTGAGCTCATTTTTGTCTGCCAAAAGTTTAAAAGTAAACGTTATGCTGGATGGCTTCTCCAAGTTAGCCAGGGGAAAATCAATGCCGGTAAAATAAGAAGACTTTTTGACACTGGCCCAGAACTTAATGACACTTTCTCTGGATCCGGCATTGCCCAAAATGGAAATCTGGCCCGTTTCTCGATCAAGGCTCAAGACAGTTATCTGCATATCGGAAGGAAGCAGAACGGCCAGTTCCACCAAGGCCTTGGACCATTCCAGATGCTGACTTTTAAGCTGATTAATCAGCCTGATTTGGGCGTTTAAATCTGTGACTTGCTTTTCCAGCTCCTGCGTGTCGGACGACTTGAGAGCTTCCCGTTGCTGTGCAATCAAACGATCAACCGAAGCGATTTGCTGCCGCAAATAAAACTGTCCGCCCAGGCTTAACAAAAAAACTATCAAAATACTGATTGCGACCACTGACCAAAAATTGACCACCTGACGGGTGATGACATCAAGCTTAATTTCGCGCTGTTCAACTTTTGGCAATAAATTGATTATTCTCATTTTCCCATTCCTCTCAAAGCCAGTCCGGTGACTGTGGCAAAACCCAATGCTTGTTCGCGCGACAGCGGCGCATGCTCCTCATCTGTATGGCCAAGGACATTAATCCATGGGTCCCCCAAAGTCACCCGGCCAATCGGCCTGGCCGCTCCCAGGTTTAGCCGGGCTGAAATATAATCTACAATTCCCAAAAGCCTTGACCCCCCGCCAGCCAATATCACCCTGCTGATCGGCTTTTTGGCGGTTGAATGTTCTTCGTGAAAACGCGCGACATTTTTGATTTCGTCGATAATATTGTCCAGAATTGGCAGCATCGCTGCGCGGATGTTGCCCTGCTTAGCATCGGCAAGCAAGCCTAATTCGCGCTTCATTTTTTCCGCATCCGCCGGGCGCAGCCCCAGATTTCTGGCAATACTTTCGGTTAAGGCATTGCCGCCGATTGGAATGCTCGAGGTATATTGCAACACCCCCTGATCAATAATAATAAAGCTGGTCAACAGGCTGGCGATGTCCAAAATCAAGATCGCGGAGTTGGCGTCCGCAGACGAAATAAGCGCCCTGGCTGTGGCTTGGGATTCTAGCTCCAAGGCCGTGGGCTTAAGGCCGGCAAGCTTAAGGGAGGAAATCAGAATATCAACGTAATCTTTGGGAGTGGCCACCACCAGCACCTCCAGCTTGTCCGCAGCATCTGAAATTATTTGCCAGTCCAAATACACCTGGTCCACGGGCACGGGAATATCTTGTTCCAATTCCCAAGGAATCGCCCCTTCAATCTCCTGCTCCGAAAGTTTGGGAAGCTTAAGGATTCGCACAAATGACTTGGCTTCCGGGACAGAAGCCACCACATATTTGGAAGTGATTTTTCCGGCCGCGGATATGGCGCGCTTGATTTGATCTGCCAATTTTTCCTCATTGGTGATCATGTGGTTAACAATAATATTGGACGGAATCTGGACATCAGCATACGCCTGCGGAATTAGGCTGTCACCGTCGCGCGCAAGCTGCATGACTTTGATCGAGACATTGGAAATATCCATGCCAAATGCTTCGATTTTTTTGTTTCTAAAGAAGTTAAACATTTGTCTTTATTATACTATAAACTATAACCTATCACCTATAACCTAATTCAGTAGTTGCCATGACTGGTCCAGCAGTTCCCAGCCGCCAGCAGGACCGGAAGAAAAATTGGCATTGGCCAGGCCTGATTCGTAAATAACATCCGCCCCGTTCTTTAATTTGAGTTTATAACTGGTAACTTCCTTCAACTGCGCATTATTATCCAGTTCAACCACGCCGGTTCCGGCATAAAGAATGGCGGAATCAGCGTTATTGGAAGTTTTAATGGCCGTGGAACCGGTGTTATTGCGCTGTGAAAACAGCATTATGTAACTTCCCGCAGTGCCTGATCCCTTAACCAGAGAGTTATTATCGAGTTCAATATATCCTGCTGACGAGTCGCCGTCGGTGCCTGCGATAACCACGCCGCTTAGGCTGCCGTAACTGGAATCAAGCTGTATGATTGATCCGTTGCTTAATTTGATCTCGCCGGTAACCCAAATCGTTCCGGTCACGGTAAGCACGGCATTATTATCCAACTTTAAATTACCGTTAATTTTTTTCGGTCCCAACGAATTACTGATGCCGGAATAAGTCTGTGAGGTAATCACCCCGCCAGCCTCGGCTTCAGCTTCCCAGGCGTTGATCTGGTCGTCGCTAATCGGCAACGGTTCGTTTGCCGGATCCTGAAAATTTGCAGGATTGGGCGTCGTCTGCGTGCCGCCGATGGTGCAGTTTGTTTTGGTGTCATAGGTAGCATTCCCTCCAATGGTGCAGTTGGAAATACTGTCGGAAACGGCATTGCCGCCAACAGTGGCGCGAAGCAAACTGTAGGAATTGGTGCTGCCATCCACTGAGATATCTTCCAGGAAATGAGCGGTCGCATCACCGTCTATGTCCTGGACGTCCTCAATCTTGCCTGCGGCTCCGGCAGAAACCGCGGTTCCTCCAATTTTCACCCCATTACTGCTCCCCTTAATCGGCCCGTTGGAATAAACGTTGCCAATGACTGTCGAATTGTTGTCCATTTCCAACCCCCCTGCTCCAACCTGCACTCCATAATTAAAAGAAATATTGGTCGTGCCGGTTGTGGCCGTGGCCTGAACTGTTCGTTTTCCGCTTGGGGTAAACGCCTCCGCTTTGATCAATTTAGAACTGCCTGATAAATCGGTAACGGTAATATTATAGGTTCCCGCGCCATACACGGTCCCGCTCTCGCCGTTGTATCCTTGCTGGTTATTGAGCTTCCAGACCGCCGCCTCAATGCCGGCTTCGGCAATGCTTAACGCTTCAACTCGCCCCACTGCCTGTTTGTGGGATTTGATTTGCACCGTGGCGTAGGAAACCAATGAGCCTACGACCAAAGTCACAATGGTCATGAATATCAGGGAGATGATTATTATCTGGCCTTCTTGCTTTCTCATCAATAATTCCTTAAATATGACTTAGACGAGGCGGTGATGCTGCGGGTTTGGAAACCCACGGATTCTTGAATGGTCAAATCAGTCGTGACTTGGCTGGCCAATGTTGGGTCAGCGTTGTTATATGTCAGAGACAAGCCGGTAACGTTGCTGGCCAGCCTTTTAGTCTGCGCTGTTCTGCTGCTTTGCGCATTGGGAAAAGTCTGGCGGTAAAAATTAGACCCGGTCAGATAATAAACCATCGTATCATACGCTCCTATGATCAATTGATTTGATGAATTGATTGATTGGATTTCCAGAACCAGAGTTTGCGTCCCGGTTGTCCAAGTCTGGTAATTTGCCAAAATCTGCCTGGCCTGGCGCGCGTAAGCGTCAATATCATCCAGGCTGGCGCGGGCATCATTGGCCACATTCAACTCCGCGGTCTGGGTCCTATAAATCCTATTCTGTCCAATAAACAAGTTCACGAGCACCACGATGCTGACGCCGACCAAGACCGTCACTACCAGGAGCTCAATTAGGGTAAAACC
>JACQPC010000076.1 GCA_016207695.1 Candidatus Doudnabacteria bacterium
GCTGACTGGTTCGCAAGTATTCGTCCAAAACCAGTTTACCTCGTTCATCCAGCTTAACTCCGGCTGCTGCCAAATTTAACTTTGAAAGATCAGGCCTTCTGCCGGGAGCAACCAAAATTTCATCAACCACGAGCTCCTGGTTTCCGTCTTTGGTTTTTAGAGTTAACTTTTTACCATCTGATACCTTTTCTGCTTTGACGACATCGGTGTTAGTGAAAATCTTAACCCCTTGCGAAATAAAGGACTCCGTAATCACCTTGGAAGTTTCTTCATCTTCCCGATCCAAAATCCGCTCTCCTCTTTGAACCAGATAAACTTGCGTATGCAGGCGAGTAAATAGTTGGGTATATTCGCTCCCAACAGCGCCGCCGCCAATGATGGCAATTCGTTTAGGCTGGGCTTTGAGCATGCTCGCCGCAATGCTGTCAATAAAGCCAGTTTCAGCAAGCCCTTCAATCGGGGGAATAAATGGATCAGAACCGGTGGCAATCACGAACTGCTTGGCAGAATGTTTCTCGCCCGAAACCTCAATCGTGTGTTCGTCAACAAATTTGGCTTCACCGAAAAGATAAGCAACATCATTGCGCTTTAAAGCATTCTCCAGCCTAGGTGAACCAGTCAACATTTGAATAATTGGATCTTTGGCAGAAACTATTTCCGGCAAAGTGGCAGAAGCACCCTTAACATGCACGCCAAATTTATCGGCGTTCTCGGCTAAATTTAAAACCTCGGCAGACCGCAGCATGGCTTTGGACGGCAGGCAAGCGTAATTAGGACACTCCCCTCCGAGCTTATGCTTTTCTGCCAAAGCTACACTCAAATTTGCTGCTCTTGCTTTGAATGCCGCTACAAATCCAGCACTACCCCCTCCGATCACAATTAGATCAAATGATTTCATATTATTAGTACACCGCGAAGCCAGCGAAATAATCACTGACTCCACGCTAAACTAAATTAGTGGCTGTGGCCCTCGTGATTCATTTTGTCAACCGCCTCTTTATGGGCGGCATCACCTTTTTCCGCCTCCTCCATAGTATGGGCTTGCACATCTTCTGCTTCCATATTGCAAACTGGGCAATGTGCCATAAATCTCACCCCCTTTCCAAACTCTGCTTAATAACCTTGGAAAACTTACTGCCAGTCATCCGGTAAAACTTCGATCGAAACTCCCGGCGGGACTGAACTAACCCTATGCTCTTTAACTTTTTTAGCGCGTGCGAGACAGCTGAAACCGACATGCCGCAGGCCTTGGCAATTTCCGAAACCGTCAGTTCCGGATGGCGGCAAAGCAGGAAGCAAATTTTCATTCGATTAGCATCTCCCGCCACCCCAAATTCTTTCGCGCACTTAGCAATCAACTGCTTATCGGACAGTTCTTTTTTAAGTCTTGTTATGTTGGTCATTTGAATAGATATTCAAATGATATCAAATCCTATTTGAACTGTCAACTGTTCATTCTTTCTTCATCATCAAATGGTTGTCCATCGGTTTATTAGTTATTGATTTAGTTTTGCCACTAATCCTTCGTACGGATTAAGCTTTAATTGCGTCGTTTGAATCTTTTCGCCGCCGCGTTTGCCTCGGCGCGTATTGCAAAAAAGTGTTCCGTTTACAGACACGCTGGTTGTTTGTTCAGAATTAGAAAAGTTTATGCCAACAATCAGCTTTTCTGCTGGGCATTCCCGCATAAACATAAAAACATTTTCATTGCCGCTCTCCAGTGGTTTGTAAAATCCGGTTAAAAGCGCCGGAGAGTTCGTGCGATAATGGATCAACTCTTTATAAAATGACAACATTGAATTCGGATCGCGGGATTCCTGCTCAACATTCTTTTTTTTGTAGTCGGAAGCCACCGGCAGCCATGGTACGACACTTGTAAATCCGGCATTAGGGCTTGCATCCCAGTGCATTGGCGTTCGTTCGGGATCGCGACCGACGCCGAAACCGGGCACGTTATTTCCCCACGGGTCTGTTATGCTATCCGCGGGTATTGAAACATCTTCCATTCCTAGTTCATCGCCATAGTACACAAACGGCATGCCACGAAGCGTAAATTGAAGCATTGCCGCGAGCCGGGCGCGATTTTGGCCAAGGCGGGTTGCCAATCGAGAGCGGTCATGATTGCCGAGCGTGTAATTCGGCCAGTCATTTTCGCCAAGCTTTGTTTCGTATTCATCAATAAATTTTTTAAACGCCGCGGCATTCCACGGCAAACTAATCAAGTTGAAATTAAATGGCGCATGTAAGCTGTTGCCGCAGGCCTTATAAAGCTCCATCATTTGAGGAAGTCCCAAATAGGCTTCGCTCACCATAAAGGTGTCCGCGTTATGCTCGCCAAGAATGTTGCATAAGGTGTTGGCAATTCCTATGAGCTCCGGACGTCCCTGGCTATACAAATGAAGAAGAGCATTATAGGGCTCATCCCTTGATGAGTCGTAGTTTGGATTTGGCGGGTCATCTCTAAATTGATCGTCCTTAATCAAATGATACACCGCATCCGTGCGAAAGCCGTCCACGCCCTTTTTAAGCCAAAATTCTAAAACATCCGCCATTTCATCGCGAACCTCTTTGTTGCGCCAGTTTAAGTCCGGCTGATCGGAAAGGAAACTATGCATGTAATATTGTCCTGTTACTTTATCGAGCGTCCACGCCGATCCGCCAAAAACCGAAAGCCAGTTGTTTGGGGCAGAACCACCTGGCTTCGGATCTTTCCAAATATACCAATCTCTTTTAGGGTTGGTATTTGATTTTCTTGATTCCTGAAACCATGGATGTTCCGAAGAGGTGTGATTGGGAACAAAATCCATGATTATTTTGATATCGCGCTTGTGCGCCTCCGTTACTAGCTGGTCAAAAGTATCCATGTTTCCAAAAATAAGATCTATCTCGCGATAATCCGCGATATCATAACCAAAGTCCTTCATTGGCGATTTGTAAATTGGATTAAGCCAAATAGCGGTGACGCCCAAAGATGCATCCGTCCCGTCATTCAAGTAATCCAGTTTGTCTATGATGCCCTTTAGGTCGCCAATACCGTCGCCTTCGGTATCTTTAAAACTCCGCGGATAGATTTGATAAACCACGGCTTTGCGAGACCAGTGTGTATGTTTATTTGATTCTTTCATAAGATGCATTCTAAGCCAGGTAACTCTCGGCTCTATTTGAGAAACGCATTGCATTTATAGCACCAAAGAAAATTATATGGAGAGTTGTGCGGCCGAATGAAGGGATGGCCGGTTATTTGAAAGTGCTCAATATTGTGGGCCTTGTCTGATTCGCAGCAATGAACTGCGCCACAAGTTAAACAAATCCTCAAATCATGCGTAACGCCGCAGACTTCACAAGCTTTTTTATCGCTTACAATATCTTCCTTCAGCTCCGGCAAGTGCGGACAATCTTGCTTTTTAATATATTTCCAAGGCTCACTCATAAGTATTTTTCTATAAAATTATTAAACGGTTCAAAGCGGGTGAAATAACCTCGCAGCTCATTAAACACTGGAATGAATTGGTCAGAAACCAACAGTGCTCCTAAAGCAATTAGGAAAATGCCGCCTAAAGCATTGATGATGCGCAAATTTTTTGTTAAATTGCCAAATCCGGTATAAGCTCGCCCAATCAAAAGCGCGGTCAAAAGGAAAGGAATGGCCAACCCTGCCGAAAATACTACTAGTAGGAAAGTCCCCTGAACAATTGTTTGATTGGCTGCAGCCAGCACTAAAATTGAACCAAGCAAAGGACCGACACAAGGCGACCAGCCGAGGGCGAATAGAGCACCAATGCCAAACGAATTAGTCTTTGAGGATTGTTGAAGTAGTTTGGGAATTTTGCTTTTCAGATTAAATTCCCGCTCAAAAATCGGGATTCTTAAAACTCCCAAAAGCACTAGCCCAAACAAAATCACCAAAATCCCCCCGATCCGGGAAAGCCAGATTCTTAAAATTACAATTTTACCTAAGAAAGAAAAAGCCACCCCAAACAGGATAAAAATCAAGGAGAAGCCGAGGATATAAAATAAGGCATTACTAAGAACTCTTTTACGCAGCTCCGCGGCAATATTGGTTTGGGTTAGCTGTCCTGGACTAACTCCAGAAATAATCCCAAGAAAAGCTGGAACCAGAGGAAGAGTACATGGAGCAAAAAAAGTAAACAGCCCGGCTATAAAAGACGCACCAATTAATGGTAAGCCGAATTCAATCATTGTAATAGGGCCTTAATTTTATTGCGCAGTTCATTTTCTGAAAGCGGCCCTTGTTTGACATCGCGAATAATTCCGTCCTTATCGACAAAAATACTAACCGGCATAGCAAAATATCCAAACTGCCGATAAACTGAATCGTCTTCGTCAAGCACCAAAATTATTTTTCCGGTCACACCAACTTGATCCGAATATTGCTTGGCCCTGTCTAATCTTTCCGCGCGGTTGATCGCCAAGGTCGCGTACTGATCGCCAAATTCTTGTTGGATCTTGGCCATGAGCGGCATTTCTTCCAGACAAAACGGGCACCAGGAAGCCCAAAAATTAATGAACACCGGCCTGCCGGCAAAATCAGAAAGCTTGACTTGCTTGCCATCATAATCAACCACCACAAACTCTGCGGCTTTATTACCTGATACAGAAGCTGGCTGCTCCTGTTTATGCGGTCTTGCTACAAGAGCCACTACTCCTCCTAAAATAATAATCCCAATAATGATTGCTAATTTATTCATTTAAACAACTCCGTGTCCGGATGCGCGGCAACCCAGGAAAACCAAAACGCGCCAAAGGGATTAATTCTTATTAGTTCATTATTTCGTTTCTCAAATAATCTCACCACATCCAACTGCCGATCATATTCGGCCACAATTGTCTTGCCCGCAAAACTGTCCTCTAACCTGCCAATTTTCTTAATCGCTTCGGTATGGTAAGCCTTGGCCTTGCCGTCTACAACTATTCCTAAGACGAAATCTTTTTCCGAAAGCCTGTTGTCTTTATTTCCAACCGGGAAGAAAACTCCCGGAGTGGTGTAGTAATCTCCATAAGGATCGCTGCCATAAAATCGCGCAGCGCCAGTATCGCGGGACAAAACTTGCCCGTCTGGATTCTGCTGCTTCCAGTTGCCGAATTTCAAAAGGTCAGATGGCAAAACAGTTAACTTGGTTCCGGTCATTTCTCCAACCACGGCTTCGCCTAAAACTTGCGCCCACAGCGAATCGGTCTTGCGGTCATACATTAAAAGGTTGGAGTTCCAAAGCTTGCCCGAAGTCCCAAACTCCACCCGCTCGCCAGAAACCACAGGGTCAAACACAATCGCGGTTAAACATAATGGGCAATAAGTCACCAATATGCGCTGCCCATTGATCGTGTCATTGACGATTTCATGCCAGACTAAAATCTGAAAAGGATAAAAGCGCTTGACTCCGCCAATGTCAATCGCGACTCCCGGTTCTTCGTCTGACAAAGACTCATTGGCTGTCTTTATACCAATAAACTTCGGATTATCAATCGGGGGAATCCCGTCTTTGGGAGGACCACCGGAAACTATCCCGTCCAAAGGAATACTGTGCTTCTCGCCTCCCGTAATTTGAATTTCTTTTTCTCTGGAATCAGTCATAATAGTTTCGGTAGCCGTCGGTCCTTTGGGTAACTTAAACTGATTACCAAAGAACCTCTGCCACAAGAACAAACTTCCAACTCCTAGCACGATCGCAATGATTAAGAGATATTGTTTATTGAACATAACTATTTAAGCAATTCCTGCAACCCGTTACTCACATATAAGTTTTTTTAACTTGTTCATTAATTCGCCTTTAACCGGCTTATAGCAAATTTTATTGCCCATGCGCACAGCTTCCAATAATTCATTATCCCGCATCATTTGCAAATGATGGGAAATGGAAGCTATCGACATCTGAAGACTTGCGGCTATGTCAGAAACACAGGTCTCACCTCGTTCAAAAAGAATACAAAAGATCCTAATTCTAGTAGGATTGCCTGCTAACTCCAGCAATCGGGCTCTTCGAACCAAATCTTTAGTTAATTCAATTTCGCTGACTTTATTCATAATGATATTCTAGTATTCAAATAAGTATTTGAATACTAGCAATTAAAAAAAATCTCTGTCAAGTCATCCAGCCTTTTCTGGACCTTTGTCATAAAACGCTTGAATAAAACGAAGAATCGCGCCTTCGTCATAACTGTCCAATTTCGAAAGCCGGCCCCAAGCCGCAAGAGTGATATTGGCATCATTGGCCGAACGTGGCTCAACCACGACTTTCCGGTATCTTTTGGCAAAGTCGTTCAATTTGGCCACAGTCTCTGAATCAATATCCGGCTTATACGAAACCCATATCCCACCATGCTCCAAATTATGAATTAGCGCTTGGTCAGAAAGCGTCTGACTATAGCTCCCCCAAGCCGCGGGTTGGGGATCATGACAGCCGGAAGTGGGAGGATTGGAATTATATGCAGGCGACCCAGGGGTACAGCCAGGCATATGCTCTGCCCCTTGGCTTTCAAAAGCCACGCCTGGCAATTCTCCCTGCGGCTTGTTGGATTGCTGGAATAGCAAAAACCCAAGGCCTAAAACAATAACGATGACGATGACGATAACAGTAACAGTTTTCATATGGTTCTTACTATAAACTATCAACCAAAAACTATCAACTAACCCTGGTCCATGCCCAGGTATTTTTCGGCGTCCAGGGCGGCCATGCAGCCAAAACCTGCCGCAGTGACTGCCTGACGGTAGCGGTAATCTTGAACATCACCTGCCACAAAAACTCCCGGGACATTGGTTCGGGTTTGCTCATGTGGGATTACATATCCCTTTTCGTCCAACTCCACTTGGCCAGCAAAAACATCAGTGCCCGGCTTATGACCAATGGCAATGAAAGCCCCATCAATTTTCATTTCAGAAACCTCGGAGGTTTTAACATCTTTCAGCTTCACGCCGGTTAACTTTTGATCTCCTAAAAACTCTTCCACGGTTTTATTAAACAAAAAACTAATCTTCGGGTTGGCTTTGGCCCGTTCTTGCA
>JACQPC010000079.1 GCA_016207695.1 Candidatus Doudnabacteria bacterium
GCCATAAAGGCGCTTGATTTACAGTCAAGTGCAATTGACCGCTCTGCCACCTGCCCAATTTATATTTCTGCGGCGAACCATTCACTTCGTTCAGGTTCACCGCATGAACCACTCGCCGATACTTCGCTTACACTAAAGTTCTGGCTGTGCCATGAACCCGAGCGTCAGCGAGTGGTTCATGGAGCCGGCTGTCAGATTTGAACTGACGACCTGCTGAACTTTCTGGAGCCGCCCCCCGGATTTGAACCGGGAACCGTCACTTTACAAAAGTGTTGCTCTGCCGTTGAGCTAGGGCGGCCTAATATAACTCTTCCTGTTTATGCCGCCGAGTGGCGGCATCCCGCCGTCAATTTAATACTAATGCCGGTGGCGGGACAAAACAGCTGCTCTGCCATTGAGCTACTTCGGCATCATAAATGGATCGGCTTTATGCCGCCGATTTGGCGGCATCCCGCCTTCGTTTAATTATTAAATAGCAGTGGCGGGACAAAAGCGTTGCTCTACCACTGAGCTATGCCGGCCAACACCTTATTTCTAAGTATAACATTCTAGCAAAATATTGATTTCCGGGCAACCCTATCTCTTTACTCATGAGCGAGCTGGCTGGTTTTAAAAGACCGTCGCGCAGGCTGTCTTAACAGCCGAGCGTGAGGCGCAAATTGCGTTAGCAATTTGACGCCGTGTCTTTTATAAACCAGACAGCGAGCGTATTTGCTGATTTCTAAAGTTTCAATCTCATCAGCTTTTCGCGGGCCTGTCGGCTCGTCGGCTCGAGCTTGAGCACCTGCTCCAAAACTTCTTCCGCCCGCATCTTATTCTGGGCTTTCATATAGATATCAGCCAGCAAGCTTAAGGAATTGATATTCCTCGGATCAAGTGAAACAGCATTGCTTAGGGCTTTAATCGCCCGGCTCAAATCATCAAGCGCTATAAAGCAAAGGCTTAAGTTGACCCATCGCGCACCGATTTTGGCATTGATGCTTAAAGCTTTATTGTATTCTTCCACCGCCTCTTGATATCTTTGCAGCGAATAAAGAATCAGGGCCAAGTTCGAGTGATAAGCATCTTTGTCTGGATCAAGCTTAATCAAGTATCGAAAAACTTCTTCCGCCTCGGCGTAGTTCTTATCCTGCAGATAAAGCCTGCCCAAGCCCTCATAAGCCTGCTTGTCATTGGGATCTTTTTTGATTGCCGAAAGGTAAATATTCTCGTCTGACCCAACTGTGTCTGAAACTTCCGGCAGCCAATCCGGATCATTTTCCGATCTGCGAATGCGGACGCGGAAAACTTTTTTTACCATTTCGACCGGAGCATTAAGCTTCGCGGCAACAGGAGGGGTCAGATCCTTGGCCTCCAGAATAAAATGCCATATCTTTGTTGCCAACAATTTGCTTTTGGTGCGCAAATAAGCCCAAAAGCTTTCATTCACCCCCCTGACTGAAACTTTCACGGGGCGGCCGATTACTTCCGGAATTTTCGCAAAAAAAACGCCTGCGATGCCGGCCAGAGAAAAAACTGCAATGAACCAAAGGACTGCGGTCATTTTTAATTTCCCAGGGTAAATCTTACGAACCTTTTAACTTTAACGTTTTCGTCAAGCTTGCCGGCATTTTCGGCTAGGAGATCACCCACGGTTTTCGCAGAGTCGCGGACATAAGGCTGGGCAAGCAATGATTCAACATCTGCCGGCTCCAAAGCTGCGATATGCATGGCGATTTCTTGAGCCAGCCGCTTGAATTCTTCGTTTCGGGCCACAAAATCCGTTTCGCAGTTTAACTCCAGCAACACTCCGACCTTGCTGCCGGCGTGAATGTAAGAAGTTATAACCCCCTCTGCCGCGGCCCGCTGCGACTTTTTGGCTAGAGTGGCGTGCCCTTTCTTGCGAAGCAAGATTATGGCATTGTCAAAACTTCCTGCTTCTTCCAAGGCTTTTTTGGCATCAATAACCCCTGCCCCCGTTGCTTCTCTTATTTTTTTTACTTCATCTGGTGTAATTCGCATATTCTATTTTCTATTTACTTATTACTATTTACTCCTTGAGTTTCCGCAACAGCCACTGTTTCGGCAAACTTCGCCTTTCCTTCATGGATTGCTTCCGCCATGACGGAAGCCATAAAACTTATTACCTTAATTGCATCATCGTTTGAGGGAATCACATAATCAACCCCGGTGGGATCCGCATTTGTATCAACCAGGCCAATCACCTTAACGCCGGTCTGATTGGCTTCCTTAACTGGAATTTTGTCATATTTCACGTCAAGAACAAAAATCGCGTCCGGCAGCCGCTTCATTTCCTTGATTCCGGAGAAAAAATTTTTCATCTTCTCGATCTCCCGTTTGATCATGAGTTGCTCTTTTTTTGTATATTTCGCGATTTCGCCCCCTTCCACCAAGCGCTCCAGCCTTTCCATTTTCTTGATTGTCCGCTGGATGGTTTTGAAATTGGTAAAAGTGCCGCCCAGCCAGCGGGTAGTGACATACGGCATGCCTGCCGCTTCCGCGGCTTTCTTAACCTCTCCTTTGGCCTGCCGCTTGGTCCCGACAAACAAAATTATCCCGCCCTTACTGGCCAAGTCTTTGGCAAACTTGACGGCGGCATCAAGCTTTTGTTTGGTTTTTTCCAAGTCAAAGATGTGGATGTTGTTGCGCTGGGTGAATATATATGGCTTCATTTTGGGATTCCACAAAGAGGTTCTGTGGCCAAAATGCACCCCCGCCTTCAACATCTCCATCAAGGTTATGTCACGCATCAAATACGATCCTTTCTTCGGCTACCCTCGTCATTTGATGCCGGGATCCGGACTTTACGTCAGGACAGGAACCGGAATCATCAGAAAGTATGAATATTAATCGCCCGAATATTCTAGCAGGGTTGACCTTTCCGGTCAAGCTTGGTATAATTCGCTAGCTACTTGTCAGGTAGTGAAATTTAATCCGTTAAGGATATTTTCAAAACCTGCGAACTAGCGTCGTTAAATTAAATTTCTACTACCTGATGAAACCTAGCCTTCACCCTCAATACTATCCTAATGCCAAAATCGTTTGCGCTTGCGGCAGCGCTTTTACCGTGGGTTCGACAATGCCGGAAGTGCATGTTGAAATTTGCTCCAATTGCCACCCATTCTATACTGGAAACCAAAAACTGATTGATACCGCCGGGGTCGTGGAGAAATTCAAAGCCCGCGCCGCCAAAGCCAAGGCAAGACTGCCCAAAAAAACCAAGACCGCCGCTTAGATACACAAAAAGCACGCTTATAGGTATACTTACAGTAAGCGTGCTTTTAATTTTCAGTTTACAATTTACAATTTAC
>JACQPC010000080.1 GCA_016207695.1 Candidatus Doudnabacteria bacterium
CGTTTAAGGTAATGGTCATAATTGCGCAAAGTCATCTTCGATCTGTTGCGCTCAATTTCCAGGTATTCCAGGAACCTTTGATAGAACTTTTGTAGTTTATTTTTGATTTCAGGCATGTCGTCCAATGAGGAAAATTAAAGGTTGTGCGACAATAGTATAACATAAGCAGAGCCTTGTCGGATACAGTTTTTTATGCTAGAATTAGCCTACAATTAACCGACGGTAGGTCTTTTCCTGCCCTATTCGTGACACAAAGGAACCACATGTTAACCCCCAAGGAAAAAGAGCAGATTATCAAAAAGTTCCAGGTCCACAAGGATGATACCGGTAGTCCGGAAGTGCAGGTGGCAATTTTGACCCAGGAAATTGAAAAAGTTTCCGAGCATTTGCAGGAGCACAAAAAGGACAACCATTCCCGCCGCGGGCTTCTGAAGATGGTCGGCAATCGCAGACGATTGCTTCGCTACCTTAAAGCCGAGGATGAAAAGCGCTGGGACAAATTGACCGACAAGTTGAAGCTTAAATAATTAATTTCGCATAAGTGTCAGGCAAAGAGGTGTTATTAGGCGGGAATATGGAATATAGAATGTGGAATATGGGATTTACTGGATTCTACATTCGATATTCGACATTCCGCATTCCCTGCTAATATTACTTCTGTGCTTAAGGCACGACTGCGAAACAAAGGGTTCATAAATGAAGAAAGGAAAAATTGAGTCTGATTTAGCCGGCAAGAAGTTCTCTCTTGAAACCGGCGATTTAGCCATGCAGGCCAATGGTGCGGTGCTGGCTAAGCTTGGCGATACCGTGGTTTTGGCTACCGCGGTCATGGGCAAAATTATTCGGGAAGGCATGGATTACTTCCCGCTTTTGGTTGATTACGAGGAACGGCTTTATGCCGCGGGAAAAATTAAGGGGTCAAGATTTATCAAGCGCGAAGGCAGGGCAACGGACGAAGCGATACTGTCCGGTCGTTTAATTGACCGCACGATCCGTCCGCTGTTTTCTGATGGCATGCGCAACGACGTGCAAGTCGTGGCCACCATTTTATCCGTGGATGAGGTTAATGATCCTGATGTTTTAGCCATCAACGCTACCTCCGCAGCATTGATTTGCTCCAATATTCCGTTTGAAGGGCCGATAGCGGCTGTGCGGGTAGGAAGGGTAAATGGACAGTTTATCCTAAATCCCTCCTATGAGGAACGAAAAACTGGCGATTTGGATTTGGTGGTTTCCGGAACAGGTGAGCACATTATGATGGTTGAGGCCGGAGCCAAACAGGTGACAGAGGAAGACATGACCGAAGCTTTGAAGTTTGCAAAACCGCATTTGGGAAGCTTAATCAAGCTGCAAGAATCTTTAAAATCCCAAGTTGGCCAGCCCAAGGCAGAAGTTCCTCTGTTAAAAATCGACGATGGCATTTTGAGCGAAGTGACACAAATGGCTTATGACAAATTGGAGCAGGCCGCGTTCGGCACTTTCCCCAAAGATCAGCGCGAAGCGCAAATGTCAGCTGTGCGGGAAGAAGTCGCACTGGCACTGGCCGAAAAATACAAAGATAGGACTGATATCAATGTTGTTTCCCAGGTTTTGATGGCGCTGGATAAAATTACCAAGCAATTGATCCGCGCGAATATTTTGGAAAAAGAACGCCGAGTGGATATGCGCCCTTTGAATCAGACCCGGCCGATTTCCGCCACAGTCAGCGTGCTTCCGCGCACTCACGGCTCCGCCTTGTTCAACCGCGGCGAAACCCAAGTTTTAACCACCGTAACTTTGGGCTCTTCCGGTGATGCACAGATTATGGACGGCATGGAGGACTTTGAAGAAACCCACAAGCGATACATTCATCACTATAAATTTCCGGGTTTCAGCGTGGGCGAAGTAGCGCCCATCCGCGGCCCTGGCCGGCGGGAAGTCGGGCACGGCGCTTTGGCCGAACGGGCCATTGAGCCTGTGATTCCGGATAAAGAAAAGTTTCCTTACACTTTACGGCTGGTTTCTGAAGTCTTATCGTCCAACGGATCAACCAGCATGGCCTCCACTTGCGCCTCGACGTTGGCGTTGATGGATGCCGGCGTGCCGATTACCGACATGATTGGCGGTGTTGCTATGGGCTTGATCCTGGATATGGAGAGCGGCAAGTTTAAGGTCCTTACAGATATTGCCGGCATTGAGGACGCCAATGGCGATATGGACTTTAAGGTTACCGGTTCGGAGAAAGGTATTACCGGGCTTCAGATGGATGTGAAAACCAAAGGCCTGACCGCGGAAATTTTGGAGCAAGCTCTTAAGCAGGCCAAAGAAGGCCGGATGCACATTTTGTCCGTGATGAAACAGACCATTCCAGCCCCGCGGACAGACATGTCCCCGCTGGCTCCCCGAATCACAACATTGCAAATCAATCCGGAAAAGATCCGCGATGTCATCGGCACCGGCGGCAAGGTCATCAATAAGATTATTGCGGAAACTGGGGTTAAGATTGACATTGAGGACACAGGTTTGGTTATGGTAACGAGCAACAATGCCGAAGCCTCAAAGAAAGCCCTTGATTGGATCCATAACCTGACTCGTGAGATTAAAGTCGGAGAAGTATTCAAAGGAAAGGTTAACCGGATTATGGATTTCGGCGCGTTCGTGGAACTAACTCCCGGGCATGATGGCCTGTGCCATATTTCGGAATTGGCTTGGCATAGGGTTGGGGCTGTGGAGGATGTGGTTCATGTTGGAGACGAACTAGACGTTAAAGTTGTCGAGATCGACAACATGGGAAGGGTTAATCTTTCGCATAAAATTTTACTGCCCCGCCCCGAAGGCGGCACAATCGACGAGCGCCCAAGACCCCCCAGAGGCCCGCGCCGCGACAACGACCGCCGCAGCGGCGGTCCGAGATTCGCCTCAAGACATTAGAAATATTATGAAAGGCGGCGCTGAAAGCGCCGCCTTTGTCATCCTGAACTTGCCCGCCCCGTACCGAAACGAAGTTTCTGGTTCAGGGTTTCAGGATCCAATCCAAAGGCTCAACCGCGGTTGAGCCTTTAAAAGTCGCCTTTTGCGAGTCTTTTTAGTATACTTGAGTTATGTCAGATTTGTTTAATAAAACACGGCAATTTGTAGATGAGAAATTCAAAGATCCTGCCCAGATGCATCATTTTGATCGGACAGTGCATTGGCTTTTGCAGTTAAGGCCGAATGCTGATGAGGCTTTGCTGATCGCGGCGATTGGTCACGACTTGGAACGCGCTTTTCACGGACCAGACGATAGTTTTAATCAGGGAAGCATAAAATTCACGGATAGCGAAACGCTCAAAGCTCATCAGGACAAGAGCGCGGAATTGCTTGCGGCTTTTCTTAAAGAAAATAATGCTGATGTCCAGTTGATTTCTAGAGTCAAACACTTGGTGTCCAAGCATGAAGTTGGCGGTGACGAGGATCAGAATCTACTCATGGACACCGACAGTCTAAGTTTTTTGGAAAACAATGCCCCGATATTTATTTCCAGAATCGATAAATTGGGATTTGATAAAATCAAGGGGAAATTTGATATGATGTTCAACAGAATTTCAAGCCCCAAAGTCAAAGATATCGGCAGACCTTATTACGAAAAAATGCTTAAAGATCTGGAAACTGCAAACAAGACTTATTCGCGCGAGTGAGCGAATGACAAAGTCGCCAAAGGGACGGCTTTTTGGTAGGATTAGTTTATGAAAGTTATTTCTCTAAATATTCTCGGCGGGAGGGTTTTTGAACCGCTTAAAAGTTTCTTAACCAATGAAGCGCTAGACACGGACTTTTTTTGTTTCCAGGAAGTTTATGATTCCCCCTCTGACCAAATGATCAATGACGGCGCGAAAAGCAATATTTTTTTGGAATTGCAAAACATGCTTCCCGGCTTTAAGGGCTATTATGAGAAAACTTTGGACAATTGCTCCGGTTATGTGGACGTATCTTTGGGCCTGGCTATATTTGCCAAGAAAGGGATAAAGCTTCAGTCCGGGCAAACCTTGATAGCGTTGCATGAAGACGAGCCTCCTACAAATTTACAGTTTGCCAGATTTGAACAGAACGGGAACCGATACACCTTGGCCCATATTCATGGGATCGTGAATCCCGGTTCAAAAACAGACTC
This sequence comes from Candidatus Doudnabacteria bacterium, assembly GCA_016207695.1. GTDB lineage: Bacteria > Patescibacteriota > Doudnabacteria > UBA920 > O2-02-FULL-48-8 > JACQPC01. Next base: position 4,130 of record JACQPC010000080.1, read on the forward strand.
GGCTGACAGGCTAATCCAGTCAATCAATATTGATCGGTTTCTTAATAATGAAAGCGGCAAAAAAATTCTTTGCGGGGATTTCAATCTTTTACCAAACACCGTAAGCATCGAATTGATCGAGCAAGCAAGTATGCGAGATTTAATTAAGGAGTTCGGGATCAAAACCACCCGCAGTGACCTTAATTTTGCCAAATATCCGGCAGGAAACCGGCAATTGTTCGCGGATTATATGTTCGTGTCCACAGACGTGAATGTGACAAATTTTAAAGTGCCCAAGATCAACGTCTCCGATCACCTGCCTCTCAAATTACAATTGCAATAATTTTTAAGTCGTCAAAACGTCAAATGTTTTCAAAAAGGACGGCTTTTTGGTAGGATTAGTTTATGAAAGTTATCAGTGAACTCAAAAGGGAAGAATTTGAAGAAAAATTTGGGTCTCATCGGGACTTCAAGTATTTTGGCCGCCCTCGGAAGCATTGTTATCTTGCGGCCTTAACCAAAGGAGAGTTTGAAAATCTAGGCATGAACTCTTCGCCAGAAAATCCTTTTCCCGAAAAGGGGCGTTTTCCTGTTTTAAAAGACAGCATTTGGCAATTTTCGAAAAACCCAGAATATCTCAAAAGCTCACATCCGGAAAGAGGCATCAGCGGCACAACTGTGGCGAAATACTTGAAACAATTTCAGGATGGAATGAGATTGGAAAGTTGCTTTATTACTGACGATATTATCCCAAACTCTTATTATATTTGCGAAGGCATGCACAGGTTAACCGCTTATGGCTTATATAAGAAAATGGAGATTCAGGACCACGAGGTAACAGTTTATTATCTGACTGATAAAGAAGTTCTCTAATTCGCGCGAATAGGAGAATAGTTTTAAAGGCTCAACCGCACGGTTGAGCCTTTAAGTTTTTGGGCATTGGAGCTATGATGCAGGCACAGGAGGGTTCGATGAAAAAGCTGTGGTGGAGCCTGGTCAGGATTGTCTTCTTTCTTTACATCATGTTCGTAGGCTTCCTGGTCACCGTGGTTTGGAACCATCCGAAGCACTGGCTTTCGAGCTTCGTGACTTGGGTTGCGGATTGGCCCGAAGGCTGGCGAGTGTCCCAACTCGACTAGGGTTTCCGAACCAAAGCTTGGGCAAAGCGGCGGGTTGCTTACAACCTGCCGCCACTTATTTACAAGATTCGTTTGCGCATTTGTTTCTGCCTGATGATCATGAGGGTTGTGAAAGTGATGTCCACCAAAAGAATCGTGGCCGGGTAAAGCCAGGTGGTGACTGTGAAAGAATCCAGCGCAAACAGGACAATGACGTATTTTATAATCCCCATGATCCAGGGGCCGGGTTTTTCTTCGTGCGGGTAAAGATAAACTTTGCGATATGTCGGCAGGAAACCTACGGCATCAGATATAGACAATAGAATTATTGCGGCCAATGGATTATTAGTCAGCCACCAAAGAAACAATCCCAGCAAAGCGCCGATCAAAGCCAGCCAATCGAACACCACGTATTTAACATGCCGTTGATAAAGGCCGATTCCGGCAACGGTAAAACAAAGCACGGAATTGACCGCCATCTCCCACGCTCCGGGTCCGCCGCCAGCCACAGTTATTGCCGCAAACCCAATCCCCGTGGCCGTGCCCCAGACAAACCAAGTGAAAGCATGCGGCTTTACTTTGCCCTTGTAGATATACCAAAAATAAGGCGCGTAGCTTCCCAAGCCAAACGCAATGGCAACAAAACCGAGAATAATTTTGTAGTCAGACATGCATGAATTGTAGCACACTAGGTTAGCTTGACCCCGTTAGAAGTCCGATGCCTTTAGGCATCGGCAGTCGCCTTAGGCGACTTACTTCTAACGGGGTTGACAGCCGATAGTGCGGGTGTAGAATAGGGGTGAAAGGAGCGATATCAGGATGCAACAGGATGTAACGCAAGTGTGCGTTTCCCTGTAGCAAAAACCTCAAAGGCGGTTATGCCTTAAAATTTGGGAAATTAAAATTGACCAAAACAAAACAGCTCATGGGAACAGCACACTTTTGCTAAAGCCGACCTCGTAACGAGCGTCGGCTTTAGGTTTCTTTAAGAAAGGACTATACTTAATTTAAGAGGGCTTAACCAAGGAGGGAACCTATGTCTAGGATACGCGGGATCCAAAAAGAGGTCCCTAGCGAGGACATTTTTGATCGGTGTGACAGAAGACCGATCGCAAATGTCGCCAGCACAGGCTGGGGGCCGACGGATTACGTCGTCGAGCAGATGTCGCGTGCCATCCTCGCGGAAGCAATGGGCATCGAATGCTGCTACTTGGATGGCAGCTTCGAATGCCCATTCGAGGGGTCATGTGACGGCGGGGAATGTCTCTTGTTCCCTTCCAATCGGACGGAATCCTAAATCCGCCATCGGGTCTTTCACGGGCTGCGTTGCTACAGGCAGCGCAGCCCTCCCTCATTTATGAACGATTGCATTTTTTGCAAAATTGTTAAAGGGCAAGCACCAAGCCACAGGATTTGGGAAGATGATAAACACTTGGCATTTCTTTCGATTTTTCCCAACACCGAAGGCTTCACGGTTGTCGCGACCAAAGAGCATTACCCTTCGGATATTTTTAAATTGCCAGAAGATATAATGCTTGGCTTGACTGTGGCGGCCAAAAATGCGGCAGCGGTTTTGGAAAAAGGCCTGGATAATGTCGGCCGGGTTGGCATGATTTTTGAAGGTTTTGGCGTGGATCACGCGCATGCCAAACTGTTCCCAATGCATGGGACTAAGATGGATAAGTGGGAGGCGATCCATTCAGGCGTGGATAAATACTTCGAAAAATACGAGGGCTATATTTCCTCTCACGACTATAAGCGTGCTGACGATGCCAAGCTCGCGCAATTATCCAAGCGCCTCCGCGGGGAATAAGCTATGGCTGTAAGAATTACATATTTTGTCCACGGCACAACGACTGATAACGAAAAAGGAATTTCGTCCGGATGGAGTGACCCGGAACTTTCGGATTTAGGAAGAAAACAAGCCAAAGACCTTCGGGAGCAGACCTTAGGTAGAAAGTTTGAAGCCGTGTTTTGTTCGGATCTTAAACGAGCCGCGGAGACCGCGTGGCTGGCTTTCGAAGGATTAGCCCCGATTATTCCTGACCAAAGATTGCGCGAGTGCAATTATGGCATATATAATGGGCAGCCGGAGACCATTGTGGAGCAGCTGCAGCCGGATTTTATCTCGCAAAAATTCCCGGAAGGCGAAAGCTACGAGGACGTCAAAAAAAGGATGAACGATTTTTTGCATATGCTAAAGAAAAGCTATGATGGTAAATCCATAGCAATCGTTTCTCACAAAGCTCCACAGCTGGCTTTGGAAGTTTTGCTTAAGGGCAAAACTTGGGAACAGGCGTTTGCAGAAGACTGGCGTAAAACAAAATCCTGGCAGCCAGGCTGGGATTATGTGCTCTAAAGTTATCTTGTGATCCGGCCGAACTTGGCGCCCGTTTCCATAGCGCCCCACAGCGACAGGCCCCCGACAATGACACCGGTGATTACCAGATTGGTGGTCATCGCGGCAGTGCTAAACCCAACATAAGGGGAAATAATCAGCCAAATCCCGGCCAAAAGATTGATCCAATGTTGCCACATGGAATAATCCCTTTGTTTAATTATCACCATTGTCTGACAGTTAAAAACAAAGTTAAATAGGATTATTATCCAAGATGAACTTAGGAAAGTTTTTCAAAGACCGCAATGACGCAGGAAAACAGCTGGCTAAAAAGTTGTTGCAATACAAAGGCAAGGATTGCATCGTTTTGGCCTTGCCTCGCGGCGGCGTGATAATTGGCTACTTCGTTGCACAAATACTCAAATGTTCCCTAGACGTCGTGGTGGCCAGGAAACTGGGCGCGCCGTTTAATCCGGAGTTTGGAGTGGGTGCCATTGCTCCTGGCGGCGTTACAGTTTTGGATCAAGCCTCGATCAGGGCTTTGGGTATCCGTCAGGAAGATCTTGGCCGGGTGGTGATCGACGAAACCGCGGAAATGAAAAGGCGAATCAAACTTTACCGCGGAAGTAGGCCGCCGCTCGACTTAAAGAATAAAATCGCGATTTTGGTTGATGATGGTTTGGCCACGGGCGTTACCGCCCGAGCGGCAATTGATTTTATCAAAGCGCAAAAGCCCAAAAAATTGATTTTGGCAGTGCCGGTGGCTGCCGCTGACACAGCATCACAAATGAGGGAATTGGTGGATGAGTTTGTCTGCCTCTTAACACCGGTTGATTTTATGGCCGTGGGGCTATGGTATGAAAGCTTTGAGCAGGTCACAGACGAGGAAGTGGTTAAAATTATGAAAGAATATAAAGCATGATTTTATTTACTTTCAAAAATTATGAATACCTGGCC
>JACQPC010000083.1 GCA_016207695.1 Candidatus Doudnabacteria bacterium
ACCTGGCTGGGATCGCGGCCTCTACCGGCTCTGCATGTGTTTCGGGATCAACCAAACCCTCGCATGTGATCCTGGCTCTAGGAAAAGTTAGTAAAAAACAAGCCGCGACAGTTCGGTTAAGCCTTGGGAAACAAAATACTCTTAATGAAATAAAACAGGCGATTAAAGTGCTGGAAAAGATTCTAAATAAATAAAAACGAGGAAGACCCAGGGGATTGCCCGCCTGGGTCTTGTCACGAGCACAATCAGCGAAACCGATCAATGATCTCTCGCCACTCTTTTTCATATTCTTCGATTAGCCGCTGCTCCTTTCTGTGAACGTATTCCATCCGGATTCGATGGATATAGAGTATTCGCTCGGCCTCCCTAAAGAGTTCGAACAAAAACTCGGTGGCTGATTCAGAAGCTGGGGACTTGGCCGATTCTTGCCGAAGTGCTCGAATCTCCAACCCCAACTGGCGGTTCTCTGTCGAAACGCTCCTGTTTTTCTCGGCCGCCTCGGCAAGTGCCTGGCGCAGCTTCAAAACTTCAACCCTAAGCCACCTATTCTCTCTCCATGCGTTCTGGCGCGACAGTCTGCTGAACGCATCCTCTAGCTCTTGGACGCGCTCAAGAGCGTTGCTCAACTGTCCCTGAAGATAAATAATTCGTTCTTCAGGAGTTTGTTGAGGCGGCAACGACTGCTTCTTCTCACGATCTCGCCGTTCCTTGCCTTCGCTGTTTGGTCTGCCGTTGTGCGAAGCAGGCTTTGGAAGCTTATCCAACAGTTCACGGAGGCTAACCAGTCCAATTGAACTACTCACTGCCGGCAACTTCTTGGCCGCAGCAAGCTGGATAATCCTGGCTTGGGTAGGATCTGGCAGGCCCTCCCACATCCAGATCCTCTCGATTGTTGCCGGGATGTCATCAAGCTTTCTGATCGACTCTGATGAGTCGAATTTTGCCCCTCTTAGCTCGTATCGCCGCCTCTCAATCATCGAGAGGTCGGCATCGAGCACGAGAATCAAAGGTTCCATTGTGCTCATATACCTTCCTCCTTTTAAGCTATTCATTATACACTATTTTAGCAGGGAACGGTTTCATACCTTTTAACTACCTTTACTAGGGGATATGGAGAAAATTAAAATTTAAAAATAAAAATTAAAAACCGATATTCAAAACAGGCAGGCATATCTAACTACCTAGGGAAGAAAGGCTAAAAGCCTTGATATTTAGATATAGAGCTCGCCGCACAATGTATGTTCTACGACATTTACATTAGCTATCAATTAAGCAATGTCGTAGAACATGGCGAAGATTGTTACGACATACCTAAGCTATATCCTCTAGCCTGTCGCAAAATCTTCGCTGAGTGGTTTTGTAAATTGCAAATTGAAAATTGTAAATTAAAAATCCCGACTCGAGTCGGGATTTTTAAGCTCTCCCCTATTTATAAGAAGTCTAGGGGATTATAGGTTGCTCCATATGGGACTTGATAGCTGCCAAACTGTTTGGTTAATTTTCCTTCAGCCACGCCATATCCTTCGAAATCAAAAATTGTGAAGTGTATATGGTATCCACGATGCGGGCCGTATAAAAGCCTAGTTGTATTGCCAGTATTGCCTTCAAATCCCACCAAATCGCCGGTTTTGACAGCTTGGCCAGGCCTAAGCCTAAAACTGCTCATATGAGCGTATAGCGTTACCAGAGCGCGCGATCCCACCGCGTGCTTGATAGTAACCCAGTTGCCATATGCGCCGTTGCCCGTGCCTGTGTCCAGCACCACGCCGTCAGCAGCCGCATAAATAGATGTGCCAGCCGGTCCTGCTATATCGATTCCATTGTGATAAGTATAGCCCAAACTGGTAAAGCCAGTATTGCCGTAGCCTTGCGTTAAGATACCATCCATTGGCCAGGCCAAAAGTCCCTTCTTGGCCGGCAATCTGCGATTGCCCAATCGCCTGCTGATTTCCACATCCAGATCGTAAACCTCCCTGGCAATCTGCTCTTCAAGATTCTCTGACTCTGATAAAAGTCTTTGATAAACCCGCTCCTGCCCTTTGGTCTCATTCAATACTTCTTGCTTGCCTTGCCTCTGCCCCTGCAAATTAGCTTGGGTCAAGGTGAGCTGCTGCCTTAGCGTGTCTAAATCGTCCTTTTGCTTCTTAAGTTCAGCCTGGCGCAGTTCCAATTCGGCTTTTAGCTGTTTGATGATCGTGAGCGATTCCTGGCTTTGCTCTTGAATACTTGCGGCGTATTGGAGCCGATCCAGAAACTCGGTAAAGTTGTCGTTTTCCAAAGCAATCTCAAGCGGCGAAGTTTGGTCCAAGTCATTTATTTCCACAATGAGCTGTTTAAGAATCTCTTTCTGCTTGGCAATCGCCTGCTCTTCCAGGATTATTTGATTTGTCGTTTCCGCGATATCAAGATTCGTGGCATCGATTTTGTTGTTAGCAGACTCAATTTCCGCTTCGGTCTGCGCAATTTCCAGGTTCATGATGGCAATCTGGTTATTCAGCGTATTTACAGCTGATTGTTTTTGCTTGATTTCTTTCTGCAGCTGGCTGATGCGCTGGTTGATTTCATTAAGTTTTTTCTGCTTTTCGGATCTCTGTTGGTTTAATTCATCAGTAGTTTGGCCTAATACGAAAGAACTGGCAGTAAATACAAAAACCACTGTCGCAAACAACAATACGCCAGCAATTGCTGTGAAGATTTTTTGTTGAATTGTAGTTTTGTTTCCTTCTCCGACGCTTCGGTCGGAGTCCCGACCTCCGACGTTATTGTCGGAGCGTCGGGATTGTTTCAAAG
>JACQPC010000084.1 GCA_016207695.1 Candidatus Doudnabacteria bacterium
AGATTACCCAGTCAGAGATCAACGGTGAGGAAAAAAAGAAAACCTATCTCAATGTGTTTGAGTCGGAAATCACCAATTTCCACCAGGCATTGAACGAAGCGGTTGATTTCATCAACCAATCTGCTAAGTAATATCAAGCCCCTAAGATGTTTTCTCAGGGGCTTGAATTTTCAATAATCAATTTACAAGTTTCATTTAATTTTCAAGTGATGAAATCTTCAAATAAAAAATTCGACTTAGAAGAGCGAACAGGCAAATTTGGGGAAGAAATTATATTGTTGCTTAGAAACCTAGAAAAAGATATCGTGATCTCTCCTGTCATAAGCCAACTAGTAAGATCAGCGACAAGCATCGGTGCCAATTACACGGAAGCCAATAATGCCAGCTCTGAAAAAGACTTTAAAAATAAAATATTTATTTGCAAAAAAGAGGTACAGGAAACGAAACACTGGATGAAGCTAGTTTCTGGATATTACCCGACTTATAAACTTAGATTTGAACCGCTTGCCAAAGAAGCTCATGAATTTGTATTAATTTTTCAAAAAATTATAACTACATTGAAAAATAAACATTGATCATTAATTCGTAAATTGTTAATTGATAAATTGAAAATTGTAATATATGACTGCGAAAGTTTACTCTGCCGCTCTTGTCGGCTTGGATGCCGAAGTAGTCGAAGTGGAGGTGGACATATTAGGAGGGCTGCCTAGAACCATTATCGTGGGGCTTCCGGACGCAGCGGTGCAGGAAGCCAGGGAGCGGGTCAAATCCGCCATAAAAAACTCTGACGCCATCTTTCCGCCGTCGCGCATCGCGGTTAACCTGGCCCCGGCGGATCTACCGAAAAACGGCACCCATTATGACCTGCCCATAGCGCTTGCAATCCTGCTTAATTCCGGACAAATATTTTTTGAGCCCAAAGGCAAACTATTCTTAGGCGAACTGGCATTAGATGGCTCCATCAGATCCGTAGCTGGGGTTCTGCCAGTTTTGCTCATGGCCAGAAAGCTGGGAGTCAAAACCGTGTTTATTCCCTATGCCAATATCAAAGAAGCTAGCCTCGTTTCGGGTATCCAGATAATCCCAACCAAGAATCTTCACCAATTAATCGGTTTTTTGCAGAACCTAATCAAAATTGCGCCAGTCAAGCAAGTGGATTGGTCGGAAATACTTTCCCAGGTGCAGTCAGGTTCCGACTTAGGGCAAATCAAGGGCCAGGAAGCGGCCAAGCGCGCTTTGGAAATTGCCGCAGCTGGCGGACACAATCTTCTGCTTTCTGGTCCTCCGGGAACTGGCAAAACTCTCCTGGCCAAATCTTTCCCGTCGATTTTGCCCAAAGCGACAGTTGATGAAGTTTTGGAAATCACCAAAATCTACAGTGTCGCCGGGCTTTTGAATCTCAATAATAACCTTATAACTCAACGCCCATTTAGGCACCCTCACCACACTTCTTCTGCGGTAGCCTTGGTCGGAGGCGGATCAAGCCCCAAGCCGGGCGAGATTTCTTTGGCGCATCGCGGGGTGTTATTTTTGGATGAGTTTCCGGAGTTTGGCCGTAGTGTCCTGGAAAACTTGCGCCAACCTTTGGAGGATGGCGTTGTGACCGTTGCCCGCGCTTCCGCCACAATCACCTTTCCGGCAACTTTTACATTGGTGGCTGCCCAAAACCCCTGCCCTTGCGGCTACTCTTCTGATCCCGCGCATTCCTGCTCCTGCACGCCTACTCAAATCTTGAAGTATCAGAAAAAAATTTCCGGCCCTTTGCTAGATAGAATAGACATGTGCATTGAAGTCGGGAGAATCGAATACGATAAGCTTTCCTCTGACAACGAAGGCGAAAGTTCCATGCAAGTCCAGCAGCGCGTGCAGAAAGCCCGAGATATTCAGACCGAGCGCTTTGAAGGAAGTAGTATTAAAACCAATTCGGAAATGGGCATTAAAGAAATCAGAGAGTTTTGCAAACTGGGCGACGCCGAACAAGACTTCATGAAAGCCGTGGTGATCAAAATGTATCTGTCGGCGCGTTCTTATCACCGGATATTGAAATTGGCCCGCACCATCGCGGACTTAGAAGGAATCAAAACTATTCAGGTCCGGCATTTATCCGAAGCGGTCCAGTATCGACCCAAAGTTGAGTGAGTATCAATAGTTGGTTTTAAGCCGGCTTTCTTTTTCATATCTCTGTATTGCCAATTGGATCAATTGATCGATCAATTCTGAATAAGTAATCCCCAAGGCCTCCCAAAGTTTGGGATACATGCTGATTTTAGTAAATCCTGGAATGGTGTTGACTTCATTGACCAAGGCTTCTCCGTTGGGCTTTAAAAAGAAATCAACTCTTGACATCCCCTCTAATTCCAGAGTCTTGAAAGTTTTCACAGCTAATTCCTGAATTAACCTAATCTCTTTATCAGAGAGCTTTGCAGGAATTTCAAGTGCCGCGCCGTTCTCGTCAATATATTTCGCCTCGTAAGAGTAAAATTCATGATGTGGAATGACCTCTCCTGGAATTGAAGCTTTAGGAGCTTCATTTCCAAGCACAGCGCACTCAACTTCGCGGCCTGCCACAAACTCCTCGATCAAAATCTTATTGTCATATTGAAAAGCCTCATCAACGGCTTTTTTCAGTTCATCCTCACTTTTAGCTTTGCTGATCCCAACGGAAGAGCCTAGATTGGCGGGCTTCACAAACACCGGCAAGCCTAACTTTTTGATTACCAAGCCTGGGTCAAACTCATCCTCTTTTTTAAACACCAAAAATCTAGCAATAGGGAGACCTGCGTCTCGCATCAGTCTTTTGGCCACATCCTTGTCCATAGCTACGGCTGATCCTAAAACTGAAGGCCCGACAAATGGGACATTAAGCAGCTTAAGCATGCCTTGCATGGTGCCGTCTTCACCATAAGTGCCGTGCAATACCGGAAAGACCACGTCGATTCTCTGATCATTCCGGCCAGGAGTTATGGATAAATCTTGACTTACATCCTTTATTGCGATTTGTTTTGGGTCGTTTGCATGCAACAAAAAATTGGCATTATTTTGTAGATGCCAACCGCCTTTTTTATCTATACCAATCAAAATGGGTTCGTATTTATTTTTATCCAAAGCTTCGATGATGTTTTTAGCCGATTGCAAAGAGACCTCATGTTCCGCTGATTTCCCGCCGAAAATTATTCCGACTCGGATTTTTTTTGACATATTTTCTTGGTGCGGCTGCTAGGATTTGAACCTAGAACCGGGTGTGTATAAGACACCTGCTCTA
>JACQPC010000085.1 GCA_016207695.1 Candidatus Doudnabacteria bacterium
GATTAGCGGACTGAAAACCCGCTGTCCTAACCGTTAGACGATAGGGCCGTTCGAGTCACGAGATCCTTCAGCTTTCGGATCGATGCCTCTCTCAAATTCAAAGCGGAGGATGTCTGCTTGAACTACGCTTTGAATTTGTAATTAACCATTTGCTTAGAGCTAGGATATTATACAAAATTGTGCTTATTCAATCAAGGCGTTATGATATAGCTGAAAGGGGGTGGATTTAATGATGCAAGGACATAAAGGACTTCATTTGGTTACTGTAACTTTAATGTGGATTGGGGGCTTAAACTGGCTGGTTTATGGTTTAGCAGGGTCAGAATTGGGCCAATGGGTTTTTGGCAGCATGACCGCCACCGGCTCCAAGGTTGTCTATATTTTGGTGGGATTGGCCACGGTTTATGAGATTTTGATGCACGGCAAGCATTGCCGCATGTGCAAACCGGGAGAAATGGCTAAGCCAATGTAATTTTAGATGGATAAAAATAATCGAAGGGCGTTCCGACATGTCGGAACGCCCTTGTTCGCTTAGAACTGCCGGCCGTCGAGCTCGCCTCCGGTCACGCGGATGATCCGTTTGCCGTTGGGGCGCCGAGCGGTCGTGACCTCGATCATACTGCGATCAAGGTCGCTGATCCTCGGGACCTGGTGCAGGACACGGCCGATGATCAGTCCGGCCTTGCGCTGCTGCAGGAAGACCCCGAGTGGCACGTAGCCAAGTGGAGTCTCTACGAACATCTTGCCGCTGCGTCCGCGGAAGATCTCGTAGGACTCGTCGACTGCGTAGCCGTGGGGCCCGTCGATCCGGAACCGGAAGCTGGCGCTGCCGTTGCTGTGGGTCATGACTGACTCCTTCTGGAAATGCGCGATTGACACCGAGCACCTCCAGGAAAGAGGTCAGCGAAAAACAGCTGTTCTATTGAAGGTGCTCACAATTAAGCCCTTCAACTTGGCGTTTTCATAGCTGCCTCCTTGTTTGATAGCTCTTAAGCTTACGCTGTTGTATGCTTTTAGTCAAGACAAAAGTTGCAAAGATTTGAAAAATGTGCTATAATATTAATTAAGGGTAGTTGCCCCTCTCTGTCACTTCGTGACATCTCTCCCATAGGGAGAGAATAATTTGAAAGTGACTATCGAAACAAAAATAAAAAATAATATGCTATATTTTTTCCTTTGGCGTAAATTGGCCTGGCGACCAGTTTTGGTTTCCGGTCTTTTAGTTTTGTCTTTAATGGTTCTTCCGGCTTTTGCCTTTGCTCAAGAAACAGTGATTTCCGATGAGGTCCAGGCCGAAGTCGAGCAGGAATTGGTTACTTCTGCCGAGGCGGTCAAGGATACGGAAGTTGATATCAAACAGGAATTGGATTTGCCTGCCAATTTTGATCCGGTTGTGCCGAATAATTTTGTTAACTCCTTAAGATACGGCTTTAAAAAATTCGGCCGCAATGTGCAAAAAGCCGCTTACAAAGCTTTTGCTTCGGATCAAAAAGAAGCCCAACTCATAAAAAAACAGGCTGATAAAGCCTTGGCTGAAGCGGTAAAATTGCAGAGTTTGGATCCGGACAATGAAAAAGTCGTGGGTATCGTCGAAGATTATAAATCAAAATTGGGTGAAACTAAGGACAAGATAGAAAAAATCAGAGATCGCGATAGCGATTTTGCCAAGCAGTTGGCGGCCCAGGTCGCCGAAGACAATTTATTCGTCGCACCCAAAGTTTTATCGAGCATTCAAGAAAATCTGTTTGCTCATCGTCCGGAGGCGATTCCAGATTTTGTGAGGACCAAAGAAGAAGCTTTGGCCGTGGCTTCCGAGGCGGTGCTTAAAGCCTCGGGCGATTCCGCAGAAGCTGCCGAGGCTTTCAAGATTGCGGCCTTCAAGCAATTCAAAACCCCATTTTCCGGCATTGCCGCGGCTGATGCACTGGCGGCTGCCAAAGAACATTTCGGAGTGGATCAGCACGCAGCGTTCGATGAAGCTATTAAAGCTTCGCTGGAGAATGTCGAGAACAATCTTCAGACCCTGCCGGTCACAGATGAACTGAAAGCCAGGACTTTCCAGCGTTATGTTGAGCAATTGCCTGGCACGGGTGTTTCGCGTATAAGGGTTGTTGAGCAATTTCGAAGCTCAGCCGATTTGCCGCCGGTCATGATTGAAAAGATGACGGAGATGAAAGCGCGCATGGTCGGGCACATGAGCAAACGGATAGAGCAAGCCCCGTCAGAGGCAGCTCGCAAAGCCATCACCGAAGCCATGTTTCAGTTCAAGGACGGCAAGGTCGAAGATCTTAAGCTGATGAACGAAATCAAGGACATTGTCCCGAGCCAAGAAGTTCGGCAGCATATGCAGCGAAAGCATGAAGAGAGCGTCAATAAGTTTTTGAATAAGTTCGGAAATGACCAGAACGCGAAGGCTGTGACTGCGGAGTTCCAAGCTTTGAATCGTAAAGTGGAGAGCGGGGAGATGGTACCTGACGCCAATTTTTTCAAAACTCTGGAGGGCTTAAAGTCACGTTTGTCCCCGGAGCAACAGAAGTTTATTTCGGAAACGGAAGAAGCCGGAAAACAGGAAATGATTGAACGGATGAAACAAGACCGAAATTTTGCGCAGCGTCTAGGCTCATTCAATCCGGCTGATATTGAGTTCTTGGAAAAGGTCAAAAGAGACGTGCAGGGAGAGGTCGCGGATTTTGAATCCAAATTCCGAGCAATCGAGCGGCAGCAGGCCGAGAATTTCCGCAAATTGCTGGACGTGCAGGATGATCCGGAAAAAATCAGGGAATTCAAGCAGCATTTTGAACAGGAAATTCCCGAGGATATTAAGAAGCGATTCGAAGGTCAGTACGAATTCAAATTCGAAGATCAGTACCAAAAGTTTGAAGAACGCGCCCGCGAGCGAAACGAATTTTTCCAGGAAAAATTCGGCAAAGAATTCCCGGGCCAGCAGCAGTTTCCAGGCCAGGGCTTTGGTTTCCCTCATGAGCGAGACGATCAAACTCAAAAGCCAAGGTTGATTGGTCCACCGGTTTGCGCTGATGGCACCGTTAAAACCGATTTCGGCTGCGAGATAAAATTCGAGAAGAAAGAGTTTAAGCCAGCAGAGTTTTGTGCGCAAAAAGGCGGAACCTGGCGCGGTTCCTTCTGTGAGTTCTCCAAGCAGCAAGGAGACCATGAAGGCCAGGGAGCTAATGGAGAGCAGTCAGAAAGAGGCCCAAGGCCGGGCGAAAGTGATAGGCCACAACTCAACCGCCCCGGACAACCTTTCCCAGGAGAGGGTGAACCATTTCAGAGACCCTTTGAAGACATCCGCCCGGAAGAAAATTTCCGTCCTCCCTTTAAGCCAGACGAAACTGGAGTGCCATTTAGACCGCCAGAAGGGTTTAAGCCAACGCCAGAGCCCATCCAGTCACCTCAAAGTTTCCACCCGCCTTCGGATTTTAAATCACCCGCTGAAACACCCCCGCCGACTTTCCAGCCAACCCCAACTTCCGGCGATGTCCAGGGGGCATACACGGAAGCATATCCAGATTTGTTCAAATTTCTATTTGATAGGCTAAGTTCTGCGTAGCCATACAGGGACCGTGCTAAAATCCGCCGAATGTCGGCGGATTTTTGGTGTTGAATGTGGCCTTGAGGTTTGATAGTATTAAGTCACCTTTATGACAAAACCAATAGCTTCGCCTGACGAGGCGGTAGAACAACTTATGGGGGAGCAGTTCATTGATTGGGTGATGGATTATGTCTATTTCAAGATACACGAAGATCCGCAGATGTCGCTTATAAAATCCGCCCAACCAAAGATTGAAAAACTGCGCAAATTTTTGCTGCAATTGTTTTTGACAGACGAAGCTTTTGTCGGCGGGGCTGAAGGTGATCCTGGTTTCTTGCGGTTTGCTATCGCCAATCTGTCTGAATCCGATGACCCCGTGGCAGAAAGCGCTTTGACCATTTTGGAAAAAAGGCGCCTTGATGAGCTTTTGGGCCATAAGGTTGACAAGGGAATGATTGTTACTCCGACCAGGGAATTATGGCTACGCTTATTTAAGGCCTTGGATTGGTCGGAGGACGAAGTTAACCGCGTTGAGTCCAAGCAATGGACCAGAAATTACATCGCAGATGTTTCGGATGTGCTTTCCAATGCCGAATGGCAAACGGCAATCGGGGCTTTTGCCGTTTTTGAGCGGGCAATTCCGGAAGAATATAAAGTTGTGATTAATTTGGTTAAAAACTGCACTCAAGTTGCTGATCATAATCTTGAGGTTTTGATAAAAAGGGTCAGCATGTATGATCAATACGCCTCCGAAGGTAGCCATATTTTGGAAAAGATCGTTTTTGACCAGCCATCTAAACATCTGGTTTGGGAAGGAATCAGGAGGCATCTGGATGCCAGAAGCGAATTTTATGCCGGCAACGCCAAATACCTTAGTTAGGGCAGAAGGTTATTATCGTTCTGGTTCAGCTCGAGCCTAACCCTAAGTTTGGCTTTTTTAATCTCATCCAGGTCTTCATCAAGCCTATTTTTTAATTGTTCATCATCAATTCGCATGCGGATTTCGTTGGTTTTTTGTTCATGCGTTTCCGCCAAATCCTGGAGATTTGTTAGAACTATGTCCAACCGCGCGGCGGTTTGATCATTGCCTTCGGTTTTCATGCGGTTGCGTGCTTTGCTTACGGATTCAATAGCTTGGTTTAAGTTTTTTACCGACTGGTCAACAGCTTTGATCTTTTGCTCCTGGTGATTGGCAATCTGGGTTAATTGCTGAAGCTCCCTTGCCCGTTCGGCGACAAACTTTGCTTGCAGCCTGGCCTTGGCGTGAGAACTCGGGGTTAGTTTCAGTATGGCTGCTTCCTGTAAAAGGTCAAGCGCAAAAAGCCTGTCTCCTGGCTTGGCAGTGTCGGCATAAGCCATGGTCGAGGTCAGGCCTATGGCCAAAATCACGCAAACAGCCGCGAACGCATAGCGCGGCAACCCAAGCCACTTGACTTGCTCTTGCGGCCTTTCGTGAATTGGCAGGGACGCCAGCAGTTTTAATTTGACTTCATTTTTGGCAAAAACAAAATCAGCCTGATTTTTGATCAGCTTTTTGATCTGTTCGTCTTCATTTTTTAGCTTGAGCCAAAACATTAAAGCTTCCCTTTCAATTTTTTCTTTAGTGCTTTAAGCGCGCGATGCTGCAGGACCCTAACCGCTACCTCGCTCTTGTCCAAAATCTGGGCAGCTTCGGCCACGGACATTTCTTGCTTAAATCTTAAATCCAGGACAGTCTGGTGTTCCAAGGAGAGTTGGGAAATCGCAATCCAAAGAAATTCATAATCTTCATACAATTGCGGATTTTCCGCCAAACTGGCCAGATTCTCCACCTTGTCAAGCTCCACGGTTTGTTTTCTGACCCGCCAATGGTCGATCAGGGTGAAGTTTGCGATTTGGAAAAGCCAGGTAGAAAATTTCGCCGTTCTTTGCGGCTGGTAGCGAGTAAGATTGGTCCAGGCCTTAAGAAAAATCGTGTGGAGCAAATCTTCGCTGGTTTCCTTATGCCGCAATCTACTGAACAAAAAATTGTAGATTTGTTGAGCATAGATTTCGTAAATTTGCCCAAAGGCCTGCTTATCTCCGTCCTGTGCTTGCTTGATTAGGTTTTGAATCTCTCTTTCCTGCAACATTTTATCGAAAAAGTCAAGAATGTGTTACTATTATAGCATGCAAATTGTCAACGGAAATGCGATTGCGCGTGACATTTTGACAGGACTTAGGGCCAAAATCCGCAAACATAATTTGCGGCCTTCTTTGGCTGTGGTCTTGGTGGGCAGCAACAAAGCCTCCCAGACTTATGTTGCCAGAAAACGGCAAGCCGCGGAAAGCGTGGGGATTAAGTTTTCGCTTTATAAATTTCCGGAAAATATTTCTTTGCATGAATTGGTGGATGAAATTAAGCTTATCCAGAAAGATCCCTTGGATGGAATTATCGTGCAGCTGCCGCTGTCTAAGCATTTGGACAAAAAGACGATATTAAATCAGTTAAAGCCGGAAATAGATGTTGATTTTTTGACTTGGGTTTCCTTGGGTAAGCTGTTGATCGGCGAAACTTCCATGGTGCCGCCATCGGCCGGCGCAGTCATGGAAATTCTGAAAAGACACAAGATTAATCCTAAGAGTAAGCATGTGGTTTTGGTAGGTTCTGGTGATTTAATCGGCAAGCCGCTAAAAAATATTCTGGTCAAACTTCCGTTGACTTTAACAGTTTGTAATAAGGATACGAAGAATTTGCCGAAATTCACCAGAATGGCGGATATCTTAATTTCCGGAGTCGGCAAACCAGGCATAATCAAGGGCACTATGGTCAAGCCAGGAGTGGTGGCCATTGATGCCGGAGTTTCATTTGAAGGTCGGAAGCTTAAAGGAGATTTGGATTTTGCAGAAGTATCAAAAAAATCCAGCCTGATTACTCCCACTCCCGGTGGAGTGGGTCCTATTACTGTGGCTAAATTACTTGAAAATGTTGTGATTAACGCAATGCGCAAAATTCATGTATGATGTCATAATAGTTGGGGGCGGGGTAGCGGCTTTCTCTGCGGCGATTTTCACAGCCCGCCGGGGCTTGTCAGTCTTGGTGTTGGCCAAAGATCTGGCCGGGCAGGCCAATTTTACTGACTTGATTGAAAATTATCCAGGCATTTTGGAAACAGGCGGCTATCCGCTCATCAGCACTATTAAAAAACAAGCGGAAAATTTCGGCGCCAAAGTTGAAATAGCAGAAGTTACGAAAGTGAAGGAAACAGCCGGCGGGTTTGTGGTTTCGGCCTACGGGAAACAATACAAATCAACGGCGTTGGTGCTGGCGTTCGGCAAAACCCCCAGAGATCTGCTAGTTTCAGGTGAGGAAGAGTTTAAGGGAAAAGGCGTGTCATACTGCGCCGTTTGCGACGCCCCGTTGTATAAAAATAAAACCGTGGCCGTGGTCGGGGTGGGAGACATTGCCCTTGAGGCAGGGCTTTTGTGCGCCAAATACGCCAAAAAAGTTTACATGCTTTCCAAAACGGATAAATTGACCGGGCATCCCGGCTTAGTTAAGGCATTGGCTGGAAAGAAAAACGTTGAACTTATCCCGTTTGTCAGAATCGATGAGATCACAGGAAAAACAGTTGTGGAAGAGTTGAAACTTAAGGATTTAAAATTAAATAAGCCCCGGCATTTGCCAATTAACGGGATTTTTGTAGAATTAGGATACGTGGTCAAATCGGAATTTGCAGCCAATCTGGTAAAATTGGATGATTTAGGGCAGATTATTGTTGGTCCCAACCAAGGCACGTCAAAACAAGGGGTGTTCGCAGCGGGTGATGTCACCAACAGGCCATATAAACAGGCGGTAGTTTCCGCAGGCGAGGGCGCTGCGGCGGGATTGGCCGTTTTTGATTGGCTTATGAGACAAAAAGGTGGGAAAGGCTTGACCTCGGATTGGACAGAGATTAAAAAAGTAAAATGAATCACCATAAACTCATCATTATCGGTTCCGGACCAGCTGGGTTAACTGCGGCCTTATACGCTGCCCGGGCAGATCTGAAGCCTCTGGTTCTGGCTGGTTTGACTTTTGGCGGGCAGCTGATGACTACCACTGAAGTCGAAAATTACCCGGGATTTCCCAAAGGCGTGCAGGGGCCGGAATTGATGCAGTTGTTTATTGAGCAAGCGGAACGCTTTGGCGCGCAAATAGTTTATGAGGATGTCACCAAGGTGGATTTTTCCAAAAAGCCTTTTCGAGTTTGGATGGCCGACAAAGAATACACGGCCGATGCCGTGATTCTCGCCACCGGCGCCGGCTACAAATGGCTGGAGCTTCCATCTGAAACAAAGTTTCGCGGGCATGGCATTTCGGCCTGCGCGACCTGCGATGGATTTTTTTTCAAGGACAAAGAGCTGATTGTGGTTGGCGGCGGGGACGCGGCTATGGAAGAGGCTTGCTATTTAACCAAATTCGCCAGTAAAATTACGATTGTGCATAGAAGCGAAACCTTGCGAGCTTCCAAAATCATGCAAGAACGGGCCAAAGCCAACCCGAAGATTAGTTTTTTGTTTAAAAAAACCGTGGAAGAGTTTTTAGGGGATCAAAAGTTAACTGGCGTGAAGCTCAAGGATATAAAGAGCGGCGAGGTTTCTGAAATGAACATTGTTGGGGCTTTCATTGCCATTGGTCATAAGCCCGGCACTGATGTTTTTGCCGGCCAAGTGGAGTTGGACGAAAAGGGATATGTAATCCCACATGAGCAAACCCGAACCAATGTCCCGGGAGTTTTTGTGGCAGGTGATGTTCAAGATTAC
>JACQPC010000082.1 GCA_016207695.1 Candidatus Doudnabacteria bacterium
ACCAAAAGCAGGTCAATCCCAAAATCGGCCTGACATTTGCCCAGGGCTTGCGCGCGCTTCAGCGCCAGGTTCCCAATATCATCAATATCGGCGAAATCCGCGACCGCGAAACCGCGGAAGAAGCAGTGCACGCCGCCCTCACCGGCCACATTGTGCTTTCCACCCTGCATACCAACAACGCGGGCGGCGCTTTGCCTCGGCTGTTGGACATTGGCGTTGAACCATACTTGATTGCCTCAACCGTCAATGCTGTGGTGGGGCAAAGACTGACCCGCCAGATTTGCCCGGACTGCAAAGTGGAGGATAAGATTGGTGACAAAGAAGAAGAAGAGTTGCGCAAGGAGTTTAACATCGATGCGTTGCTTGCGGTGATGAAGCGGGAGGGGTTTGCCGAAAAATCGGTCAAAAGCTTGACGGACTTGACTTTTTACAAAGGCAAGGGCTGCGACAAATGCGCCCATACCGGCTACCGCGGCAGAAAAGGGATTTTTGAAGTTTTGGAAGTAAGCCCGGAAATCCAAGAATTGATTTTGAAGCATGCGCCCACCGGCCAAATCCAGGACAAGGCGGTTTCCCAAGGCATGATTTTGATGTGGGAAGATGGGTTTATTAAGTGTGTGCAAGGAAAGACAACGATTGAGGAGATTTTAAGGGTAAGCAAAGAATAGTCCATGCCGGATTTCGCCTACATTGCCAGAAGCCACGAGGGAGTGCTGGAACAGGATGTGATTTTTGCCATGAATGAAAAGGCGGTGGCAGATGTCCTGCGCGCCAAGGGCTTGATCCCCACCTCGATCAAGCAAGTCAAAAAAGCTCTGGATTGGAAAGTGATAGCCGAATACTTTACGCGCATCAAGCTTTTGGACAAGATCAGCTTTATCAAAAACTTAAGCGTGATGCTCAAGGCCGGCTTGCCGGTTTCCAAAAGCCTTAAGATTTTGGTCGAGCAAACGCCCAACAAGAAGCTGTCCAAGATTATCGCGGATATCAGCCGGCAGGTGGAGGGAGGGCATACGCTGGCCGATTCCATGGCCCGCTACCCTCGAGTTTTTTCCCCGATTTTCGTAAGCATGGTGCGGGTGGGCGAGGTGTCCGGCAATTTGGAGCAAAATCTGAATTATCTGGCTGACCAGATGCAGCGGGATTATGATCTGATTTCCAAAGCGCGCGGGGCTTTAACTTACCCAATCATTGTTTTGATAGCCTTGGCCATTGTCGGATTTTTGATGTTTACTTTTGT
Organism: Candidatus Doudnabacteria bacterium; assembly: GCA_016207695.1. Taxonomy (GTDB): domain Bacteria; phylum Patescibacteriota; class Doudnabacteria; order UBA920; family O2-02-FULL-48-8; genus JACQPC01. The sequence goes on from JACQPC010000082.1 coordinate 1,241, forward strand.
GCTGCCCAAGCTGACCAGCACGTTTAAAGATTTTAAAGTGGAACTGCCATTGATGACCCGGGTAGTGATCGGGGTAGTGGACGTGTTTGCTTCCTGGGGGATTTTGATCTTGGCTTTTATGATTGCGGTAGTATTTGGGTTTTTTTACTGGCGCAAAACCGCGTCCGGCAAAACGGTTATTCACAAAGCCGTACTTTTTATCCCAATCGCCGCAGGCATCGTGACCAAAATCAACCAGGCGAGGTTCGTGCGCGTGCTTTCATCGCTTACCAAAAGCGGCATGCCGATTGTGGAAGCGTTGGAGGTTTCCTCCAATGTCGTGGGCAATGTTTATTACCAGAGAGTGATTGCAAACGCGGCATCCAAAGTCAAAGTCGGCTCGCCTTTGGCCACGGCCTTCAAAAAAGAACCGCGGTTGTTTTCCAATTTAGTGGTGCAGATGATGGAGGTTGGGGAAGAATCAGGCACGACAGAAGTGGTGCTGGCGGAGGTGGCAAATTTCTATGAGGCTGAAATTGACCAGACCATGAAAAATTTATCTTCAATTTTGGAGCCGGTGATTATGATGGTGATTGGCGCTGTGGTGGGACTTTTGGCCGTGGCTCTGATCACCCCGATTTATAATATCACGCAAAATATTGGTTAGAATATGGAATATAGAATATAGAATATGGCAAATAAAACTCAACATTCCACATTCCACATTCCACATTCCCAAAAAGGCATGAGCCTGATTGAGGTCATAGTCAGCATGTTTATGCTGGCCGTGCTTTTGACTTTGTATGCCGGGGCTTTAAACACAGTGGCCCAGACCAAGAAATTGAAATATGAGAATCTCGCTTACCACGCGGCCAGCAAAAAAATGGAGGAATTGCGCGCCACAACATTTGCTTCCCTTCCTCCCTCGGGCACGATTTCGGATCCCATGCTATCCCAAATCCCCTCGGGCAGCGGCAGTTTTACTGTTTTTGATTATGGGCCATATTCCGGCATCAAAGAAATCATTGTCACGGTCAGCTGGAATGACGGCAAGGCCAAATCCGTGGTTCTTAAAACCTTGGCTGGTTCTGGAGGCATAAATCCGTGAGTAAAATCCGAATATCGAATATCTAAATCCGAAACAATATCAAATGATCAAAAT